>JAAZMA010000062.1 GCA_012799055.1 Tissierellia bacterium | reverse complement strand
TTTAAGGCTTTTTACAAAATCTAAATCCTTTAATTTTAATCCATTGGTATTTATTTGGATAAATTTAAATCCCATTTCATGCCCTATTCTAATAATTTCAGGTAAATCCTCTCTCAGTGTTGGTTCCCCTCCTGATAGCTGAATATTACAGGTTCCACTTGCCTCTAAAATCCTCTGATAATAATACTTTATAGTCTCTAAATCTGGCTCATTGGCTCCTCCTGCATCTGCAAAGCAATACTTACATCCTAGATTACATCTATCTGTAATCTCAATTAATGCTGTTCAGGTATGCTGCCTATGTTCTCCACATAGACCACAATCATAGGGACAACCTTTGGAAACTTCCGTATAAGTTTTTGGAGGATAAGCTGGAGTTTTAGGTCTTCTCCATCTTTCATATCTAGGAAGCCCCCTCCATATTATGGTCCGAAATTCTCCATGTTCCTCACATTTTTTTACCATATAAACATTATTGCCTTCCTTAAGCTTAAAGGCCTCTATTTTATCTAGACAAACAGGACATAAAGACTCAGTGGTTTCCAATATCTCCCCCATTATTATTCCCCTCCTCCAATGTATTCATTTTTTTCAAGGATTTCCCTAAGCTTTCTATAGGATTTAGACATAAGATTTCCACACTTTACAGGGTATACCATATTGGTCCTTATATCCTCTAGTACATCAACTCCTACAATATCACCACAATCCATACTACCATTTTCCTCTTCAAACCATTCCATATATTCCAAAATCATCTTACTTAGATTAGAATCATTGTGATCTTCAGGACTCCCCTTACCTGCATAAAATCCTATAAGGCAAGCTCCCCCAGTAATAATCCCACAGGTTCTACCACTACCTCCTGTACCTATACAAAGACCTGCCATGGCCTTTACTAGATCTGTATTTTCAATTCCTTTTTCTTCAAGCTCCATAAGAATTAGTATCTGACTACAACAATAGCCTTGTGAAGCTAATTTAAACATAGTAAATGCATTTTTAGTCATATCTATACCCCTTTCTGTCCAATCATTAGAAAATAACCTGGCTTACATAGGCCTAACTTTTCTCTAAATTCATCACAATTTCTACAGGTGGTAATATTCCAAAACTCCTTCATCGAACCATATTTAAATATGATTTCTACCATTAACTTTTTTAATAGAGAAGACCAATCTTCTAAAACCAATGTTTTAAACCCTGCATCATTTATTTCAGCAGATAAAATATCTAAGTCAAAAAGATTCCTTAGACAAGATTTTATTTTAGTCTTTTTTAGCTCCTCTATATATTCAGGCCTTTTAGCAAATACATCGGATATAATGAAATATCCACCAGGTTTCAAAACCCTATATACTTCCCCTATGGTCTTTCTATGATTGTCCATAAGGGATAGGCTACACTCAGTAAATACTAAATCAAAATAACTTTCCCCATAAGGTAGGAACTCCCCTTTTCCCATTGTTAGAGATAAATCATATTTATCTTTTCCTAATTTAATCAACTTTTCCGATGGATCTATGCCCAAAGCTTCAATCCCAAATTCAGTTTGAAGATAGTTCACCGTAGCTCCTATACCACATCCAATGTCCAAAGCCTTTAAGCCTTTTTTCTCCAAATTACAAAGGGAAATAGCCCTTTCAGTTAGGAAAAATCCCCCTGGTCTCAAAGTCTCTCCAGTTACACATCTAATACTATCATCTTCATATACAGCCTTTTTAATCATTTATCTTCCAATCCCTTCTCCACCTCAAGCATCTGTCCCAATGCCAAATCTTCTGGAACTAAAACATTTTTACATTTAGGACATTTTAAAAGATCCACATCAAAAACCCCTGAAAGATACATGGCTTTAATAGGTCCTTCTTCTACAGGACAAGAACATTTTGCACATATCCATTTTCCCTTTTTAACTTTCTTTTTGCCATCCATAGCTATTCCCCCTGTACATCCATTCTATGACTATATATGGTAATAATCTTATAGGAATCCCCATTTTTTACATATTCAACCCAATAAGTTACATTTAACATTCTTCTAAAAGAAAGATAATGATTATTTTCTGTATTGTAAAATATATTTTGATTCTCTTCACTATGGCCAATTACCTTTTTAATATCCGCTTCTAATATAAGTCTATCTTCCATTAATTTTTTAATATGTTCATCAATTATTAAATCTATATCAGAATACTCTTCCTTTAAATTCAATTTCTCACCCCAAAACTTATTTAATATTGATATTTTAAATTTAAGCCTATTATTTCGTCTTTCTGACAAAGTAGGTCCTTTTTTCATGCTTAATTTCTCCATATCCTCTCCAAAGATAAGATCTAAAATATGAAGAGTCCTTTTCCCCCTAGACACAAATAAATCCCTACACATAGCACAATAGGCCAAATACTCTCCATCTTTTTCCTGAACCCTCTGGTCTGTAGCATAGGTACTAAATTCTCTATTTGCAAAATATGCAAGTCCTCCATAGCCACAGCATTGGGTTTCTTTTTTCGTAAGTTCAGGCTCTATTAATTCATATTCAAGTTTATATGCTATATCTCTTATACTGTCATATATATGGGAATAATCCCTGGCAGTACAGGAATCATGTACCACAAGGCTTTTGCCTCTACCATTATCTGTAGTATTGGGCAAACCCTTTTCATTAAATATTTTCCATAAACTTATTATTTCTATATCTGGAATATAATTTTCAAATATATAATAACATGTAGAACAAGCAAGTATTATAATTGGCTTCCCCATGGACTCCCAATCAGAATATATTTTATTAATAGAAGCTTGAAATAAATCATATCTACCTGCCCATTCACCAGGAGCACCACAGCAATTTAGATAGAGTCCTACTCCCCCCTCTAAAATCTCCATTAAATAAGCATAGGATTTGTCTACATATTGGGGATAGGAACTACAAAGCTGACATCCTGGGAAAAATATAAATGTAGATTGACCCATTCCCGGTTCATGCCTCAATAGATGGAAATATTCACTTCTATTAAACTCCATATCTTTCAATGCAAAATCATGGGCTGAAGGAGGCATCTTTTCCCTCTCCACCATACTTCGTCTAGTATCCCTGATTATCTCAGCCATATCTAAACCCGTAGGGCACACATTCTTACATAAACCACATACCATACAGGAATTAATAGTAATATTAGCGTATCGATCCCCTAGTATAACCCTTTCATTATGGTGAATTTTTCTTATATATTCTTTAGGCATTAATTTCTCATATTGAAGATGAGGGCAGGCCTTATAGCATTTAGCACATTCACATAGAAGACAACGTTCTGCCTCTTTAATAGCTTCCTCCCTTGAATATATAGTAGAAGATGGAACTATCCTATTTTCTTCTATTAATTCTGAAGTATCTATCTCTAATTCTGTTTCATAGGAGGATTCCTTTTCCCTATAAGCTGTAAGGGAGGTTTTTTGTACATATCTATCTATGGAATTAGCAGCAATCTTACCAGTGGATACAGATAATATGATGGAATCACTTTTAGTTGCAATTGTCCCTCCAACAAAAACTCCTTCCATTTCTGTGGCTAAAGTAATCTCATCTATATTAAGTTGAGCTTCCCATTTTCCAGTGCCTATATATATAGCTTCATATTCACTTTGCAGCTTTCCTATATTAGCTTTTGAAATCTCTATTCCCATTTTCACTTTAATCTTAGTCTTTTTAATGCTTTCAATTTCTTCTACTAAAACCTCTTGGGGTAGGATATCTCCAACTAATTGATTTAATCTTCCTCCTAATCTATCACTTCTTTCATATATAGTTACAAGATATCCTTTCTTCTCCAAATCTAAAGCACAGGTTAAACCACTAATCCCCCCTCCTATTATGGCAATCTTTCTATTGTTAGTAGGTATTGAAGGCCCCTCCTTCTTTTTATGAAACCCATATTCTACTATGGCCTTCTCCACTTCACTTATGGAAATAGATCCTCCCTTCTCTTTTCTAACACAAACATTTTCGCAGGGATGATCGCAAACCCTAGCTATCACCCTAGACATAGGCATTCTTTTTTCTAGTATATTATAAGCTTTTTCAAAGTTTTTATTTTGAACTTGTTCCATAAAGCCTTTCACATCTACATGAATAGGACATGTGGCTACACATGAAGGGGGATTATCATTTATACAAAGTTCTCTTTTTGCAAGTAATTTTTCTAAATCCATCTAATCATTCCCTTAAATTTTTTATCAAAAGAAGCCTAAAATGAATAGGTAAAATCCACCTTAGGCCTCTTATAAATCTAATTATTTGATTCCAAGCTCTTCTAATCCAGCTTTAACCTTTTCAGGTAATGCAGGCAAATTAGTTATTCTAACTCCACAAGCATCGTATATTGCATTAATAATAGAAGCATGGGGTGCTGATAAAGGCATCTCCCCTGTTCCAGATGCTCCATATGCACTAAGAGGTCTTTTAGTTTCCTGATATATTAATTCCATATTATCTGGCACATCTTTAATCTGTGGTATTCCACATTTTGTCAAGGTAGTATGTTTCTCTAGATCTTCAAAGTCTTCACTTAATGCAAGGCCTATTCCTTGAGTCAAACCTCCATAGATTTGTCCATCTACTACTAATTTATTCATTACAGTTCCCACATCAGAAACAATGGTAAATTTTTCTACTACAGTCTTACCTGTTTCTAAGTCTACCTCTACTTCACTCATTAGGAATCCATACATATAAGCTGGGAAAGGATCTCCTTGACCAGTTTCAACATCACAAGCTACCTTTGGAGCAGTCCATTTTCCATCATATTTCAACGGTAATCCCTCTTCAACCATTTCCTCATAAGTTCTATAGCTTCCATCTTCTTTTCTCATGGCTTTCAGAAGATTATCACAGGCATCTCCTATGGCATTACCAGCCATTACAGTTGAACGGCTTCCACCTGCAGGCCCAGTATTTGGAGTTAGATTCATATCATTCATAACAAGCTTTATATCCTCTGGACTTATGTCTAGAACCCTTAATTTCTCATAGGAATGAACCAACATTCCCATATCTGCTCCCTGTCCATGGTCCTCCCAAGAGGCCCCAACTGTAACTCCATTTTCAGTTAATTCTACCCAAGCTTCAGATGAATCAGCACCATCTAAACCTGAACCATATAGTAATAGTGAAACTCCAACACCATATTTTTTATCTTTACTCTTCTCATTTTTAATCCTAGCGTTTTCTTTAGCCTTTTTATAATGGGGTCGCATAGTATCAATCATACTTGGTAAACATATTACATCTGGTTCACATCCTGAAGGAGTTGTACTTCCTTCCCTATATACATTCTTATATCTAAGTTCTAATGGATCTACCCCCATTTTTTCTGCAAGTATGTCCATTAACACTTCCGATGCAAATAAGGATTGTGGGGAACCATATCCTCTAAAGGCTGAACCCCAAGCATGATTAGTAGCAACTGTTCTACCTTCTCCCCTAATATTGGGTATATGATAACCTGCTCCTATGAATTGGGAGCCTCTCATAGTTAGTAAATCTCCAAATTCTGAATAGGGTCCATGGTCTACAGTCCAATCTGATTTCATAGCCAATAGTTTCCCATCTTTATCTGCTCCAAATTTAAGATTAATAAAGAAAGGTGACCTTTTACCAGTATAGGTGATTTGTTGGTACATATCGAATTCAAGGAATACTGGTTTTCCCGTTGCTATTGCAGCAACTCCTAAAAGCGCTTCTATTGTTGGACTAAATTTATATCCAAAAGTACCTCCAGCAGGATTTTGAATTATAGCTATTTCCTCAAGAGGAAGTCCAATTCCATCTGCAATCATAGCAGCATGAGAATGTAATGCAACGCTTTTAGAATGGATATTTAGTTTTCCATCTTTACCAAAATATGCAAAACCCACATCTGGTTCAATAGGTAAATGGGGTTGCCTACCAACATAGAAATCATCCTCAACTACATATTCACACTCTTCAAATATTGGATCTACTTCCTCTCCTTTTACCATATTAGTAACAAAATATACATTAGGGGTTCCTGGATGTATTTCTATAGCATCCTCTGCCATAGCTGCAGGAGCACTCATATAAGCTGGAAGCTCTTCTATTTCAACCTTTACCTTTTCACAAGCCGCCTCTGCACGACCAGGAGTATCTGCCAATACCATTGCTATGGCATCCCCATATTGGAATATTTTCTTATCACAGAGTATTGGCCTGTCTAATCCATCACCTTTATTAGAAGGAAATGCTAAACCATTTATTCTATTGGAACCCTTTACATCTTTATATGTGAGAACCTTATATACTCCAGGCATCTTTTCAGCTTCAGATGTGTCTATGGAAAGTATATTAGCATGGGAAACCTTTGCCTGAACCAATTTAATATGAAGAGTATCATCAGGAAGCTTAAGTCCTAAATCTGCTCCAAAATCCCATTTTCCTGTAACCTTAGCTTCAGCTGAAGGCCTTATATACTCAGTTCCTACTATACTAGCTCCCACAGGTACCTCTTTCCAAATATCCTCCTTGGTAATTTCCCCTCTCATAAGTTTTGCTGCAGTCATTACCCCATCTACTAAAGGTATATATCCTGTACATCTACAAAGATTTCTAGTCTTTTGAAACCAATCCCTCACTTCTTCCCTTGTAGGGTCTGGATTTTCATCCAATAATACCTTTGCAGAAACTATGAACCCTGGAGTACAAAATCCACACTGTGCTCCACCATGGACCATCCAGGCAAGTTGAAGAGGATGAAGATTTTCACGATTTCCAATTCCTTCAATTGTAATTATTTCAGCTTCATCTGGTACTCTTTTCATTTTAACAATACATGATCTTACAACTTTGCCGTTCATAATAACATTACAGGCACCACATTCACCTATTCCGCAACCTACCTTTGTTCCCGTAAGTAAAAGTTGTTTCCTAAGCACATTAGATAGTTTTTCTTCAGGATCGGTGATAATTGTTTGCATGGTGCCATTGATTTTAAGATCTCGTTTAAACATAATACCTCTCCTTTCTTCACTATTTATATTTTAAAATTTCTAATACTACACATCATTACATATAATAATTATAATTTTGAAAGGTTTTCCATGTTATGTATTTAATTTACTTTATATATTTATTGGGATATGTATTTTGATATGACAGAATTTATTTAATATTCTAACTTCAGTTTATAGCATGGCAAGGAATTAGTCAATATTTTACAAAAAACATAACGGTAAAGTGGAGATTCTAATTACTAATTTATTTAATAATACATTTAATTTATTAGATATAATTTAGACTATGCCAGATGTTTTTCATCTTGATTAATTTATAAATTAAGATTAAAATATAATAATATGGCTTTGCTTAAATTTTACAAATTATTAAACTAGTTTAGGAGGAATGGATATGGCAAAATTTAAAGAACTATTTGCACCCAAGGATTTAACTGAAGGGCCACCTTGGAAACGGATTGTTGAATTTGCAATACCTATGTTAATTGGTAATATTGCTCAACAATTATATAATACTGCTGACTCAATAATTGTTGGTAAATATATTGGCGATAATGCACTTGCTGCAGTTGGCAGTGCAGGTCCCATATTAAATCTTTTACTCGTATTATTTGTGGGAATTTCTGTAGGTGCTGGTATAATGGTATCTCAATACTTTGGGGCTAAAGATAGAGAAAAACTTTCCCGTACCATTGGTATATGTATAACACTTACCGCTATTTCATCAGCAATCATAATGATTATTGGGCCTATTGTAACCCGCCCACTACTTGAGTTTCTCAACACCCCAAGTTCTATTATAGATTGGTGTGCAGATTATTTAATCATTTACTTCATTGGCATTGCTGGTCTTGCTTATTATAATATTTTGGCTGGTGTTTTGCGGGGCCTTGGAGACTCTTTATCAGCACTTGTTTTCCTACTTATTTCTACAGCTTTAAATGTGGGACTGGATATTTTATTTGTAGCAAAGTTTAATATGGGAGTTCCAGGTGTTGCTTTAGCAACTGTTATAGCACAATCAATATCAGCAGTACTCTGTCTTATTAAATTGGTTAAAATGAAAGATAATTTTACTTTAAACTGGAGCATGTTAAAACTAAATAAAGAGTATTCTTTACAACTTATAAAATTAGGACTGCCTTCAGGCTTAACCCAGGCAATATTTTCTCTTGCAATGATTATTGTACAATCCCTAACGAATAGTTTTGGAGAAATGGTTATTGCTGCCAATGTAATTATCATGAGGGTAGATGGATTTGCCATGATGCCAAACTTTTCTTTTGGAAGTGCAATGACTACCTATACTGGACAAAATGTGGGAGCAAAAAAATTTGACAGAGTGGAAAAAGGAACTAAGGATGGCATTAAAATTGCTGTTGGTGTTTCTACTACTATAACAATTTTAATTTTAATCTTTGGCAAACATCTTATGGGTATTTTTACTAATACAAAAGAATTGGTTGATTTAAGTATGCATATGATGAGAATTCTTGCCTTGGGCTATATTGCAATGGCTGTAACTCAATGTTTGTCTGGAGTTATGCG
>JAAZMA010000132.1 GCA_012799055.1 Tissierellia bacterium | reverse complement strand
GTTATTGCTGCTGTTAATGTAGTTTTGCCATGGTCAACGTGACCTATTGTTCCTATATTTACGTGAGGTTTTGTTCTTTCAAATTTTGCTTTACCCATGATTTATTCCTCCTTAATTATAAAAGTTATTTATTTCCTAAAATTTTTTCTGCAATATTGTTTGGAACTGGCTCATAATGAGCAAATTCCATAGAGTAAGTTGCTCTACCTTGAGTGTTAGAACGAAGATCTGTGGCATAACCAAACATTTCTGATAGAGGAACAAATCCTCTTACTACTTGAACTCCATTTCTTGGTTCCATACCTTCTATTCTACCTCTTCTAGAGTTAATATCTCCAATAACATCTCCCATATATTCTTCAGGCATAATTACTTCTACTTTCATTACTGGTTCTAATAATACTGGTTTTGCCTTTTCCATAGCTTCTTTAAAGGCCATAGAGCCAGCAATTTTGAAAGCCATTTCTGAAGAGTCTACTTCGTGATAAGACCCATCATATAATGTAACCTTTATGTCTAGTACTGGATAACCGCCAACTATACCAGAATGCATGGCTTCTTGTATCCCATTGTCAACTGCTGGAATATATTCTCTTGGAATAACTCCTCCTACTATAGAGTTTACAAATTCATAGCCTGCACCTGCTTCTTGTGGTTCAATCTTTATCTTTACATGACCATATTGTCCACGGCCACCAGATTGTCTTACATATTTAGTTTCTGCTTCTGCAGGAATTGTAATAGTTTCTTTATATGCTACTTGAGGATTACCTACATTAGCTTCTACTTTAAATTCCCTAAGTAGTCTATCTACAATGATTTCTAAATGTAATTCTCCCATACCTGCAATTAAGATTTGCCCTGTTTCCTCATTTGTACTAGTCCTAAATGTTGGGTCTTCTTCTGCTAATTTTGCTAATGCTACACTCATTTTTTCTTGACTTGCTTTTGTTTTAGGTTCAATAGCTACTTCTATAACTGGCTCTGGGAATTCCATTGTTTCTAATATTATTGGATGGTCTCCATCACATAGGGTGTCTCCAGTTCCAGTATCTTTTAGCCCAACTGCAGCAGCTATATCTCCTGCATAAACTTCATCTACTTCTTCCCTTTTATTAGCATGCATTAATAGTATTCTACCTATTCTTTCTTTCTTCCCTTTAGAAGAATTGTATACATAAGACCCTGACTTAAGTGTTCCTGAGTAGACTCTAAAATATGCAAGTTTACCAACATATGGGTCTGTAACTATTTTAAAAGCTAGTGCAGAAAATGGTTCTTCATCTGAAGATTTCCTTTCTTGCTCCTGTTCATCTTCACCTATACCTTTTACTGGGGGTATTTCTAATGGTGAAGGCAAATAATCTACTATTGCATCTAATAATGGTTGTACTCCCTTGTTTTTATATGATGAACCACATAATACAGGAGTAATTTTTACATTAATTGTAGCTGTTCTAATTGCTCTTATAATATCTTCAGGAAGTATTTCTTCCCCTTCCAAATATTTTATCATTAATTCTTCATCATATTCAGCTACACTTTCTAATAAATTTTCCCTATATTCATTGGCTAAATCTTTTAATTCTTCAGGAATATCAACTACTTCAATGTTTTCACCAAGATCATCTTTATATATTCTGGCATTCATATTAACTAAATCTACAACACCTATGAAACTATCTTCTTTTCCAATAGGTAATTGTACGGGGACTGGATTGGCTTTTAATCTATCCTCAATCATATCTATTGTATTGAAAAAATCTGCTCCAACAATATCCATTTTATTTATAAAAGCCATTCGAGGAACATTATATTTATCTGCTTGCCTCCAAACTGTTTCCGATTGGGGTTCTACTCCACCTTTTGCACAAAATACTGCTACTGCACTATCTAAAATCCTTAGGGACCTTTCTACTTCTACAGTGAAATCCACGTGGCCTGGTGTATCTATAACATTAATTCTATGGTCTCTCCAATGACACGTGGTAGCAGCAGAGGTTATTGTTATACCTCTTTCTTGTTCTTGCTCCATCCAATCCATTTGTGCAGCCCCTTCATGGGTTTCGCCTAGTCTATGAATTTTTCCAGTATAGAATAATATTCTTTCTGTAGTAGTTGTTTTACCTGCATCTATATGGGCCATTATTCCTATGTTTCGTGTTTTTTCTAATGATATTTTTCTGGGCATAGTATTTCCTCCTTCCTAAAATATGTCCCCCTCCATAGATTTTAATGTTTAAAACTACCATCTATAATGAGCGAATGCCTTATTTGCTTCTGCCATCTTATGAGTTTCTTCTCTTCTCTTAACAGATGAACCTGTATTATTGGCTGCATCCATAATTTCTTTAGCTAGTCTTTCTACCATAGTATGCTCGCCTCTTGCCCTAGAATAGCGAACAAGCCAACGAAGACCTAAGGTTTCTCTTCTTTCAGGTCTAACTTCTACTGGTACCTGATAGGTAGCCCCCCCAATACGTCTTCCTTTAACTTCTAGTACTGGCATTATATTGTTCATAGCCTTATAGAATACTTCTAAGGGCTCTTCTCCTGTTTGCTCTTCTATATAATCAAAGGCACCATATACAATTCTTTGGGCAGTACCTTTTTTTCCATCTAACATAATATTGTTAATTAGTTTAGTTACTACAACATCGTTATATATTGGGTCTGGCATTACTTCTCTCTTTGCTATATACCCTTTTCTTGGCACTTTGCTTCCCTCCTTAACCATTTATAGTAAATTCATTGGTACTCGACAGATAATTCTGCCGCTGTGCACTTAATGCAAATATATATTAATTGGAATAATTCCATCGCATTATAGCACAATTATTTTTTTGGCTTTTTAGCCCCATATTTGGATCTAGACTGCATTCTACCTTCAACTCCTGCAGCATCTAGTGTTCCTCTTACAATATGATACCTAACTCCAGGTAAGTCTTTAACTCTACCACCTCTTATTAGAACCACACTGTGTTCTTGTAGATTATGACCTATTCCAGGAATATAAGCTGCAACTTCTACTTGATTTGTAAGTCTAACTCTAGCTACTTTTCTCAAAGCTGAATTAGGTTTTTTTGGAGTTACAGTCCTTACGGCAGTACAAACCCCTCTCTTTTGTGGTGAATGAACTGTAGTAGTAGCTTTCTTAAGTGAATTGTAGTTCACACCTAATGCTGGAGATTTAGATTTGTATTCAACTTTTTTCCTGCCTTTCCTAATTAATTGATTAATTGTTGGCATTATTGCACCTCCCTTATGTTTATATTATTTTAATAGTGCAGCAGTTGCTGCATTAACATCAATTTTACATCTTTCTCCCAGTTCTTCCATGGTATCCACATATATTACTTCAATCTCTTTTTCATTGCAAATTGTAATTATTTCGTCTATTATTTTTTTGTCAGCATCTTTGGCTACATACACAATTTCTGCTTCTGAATTGTTAATTGCTCTTTTAACCTGTTTAGTACCTACTATTTTGTTGTCTCCACTAAGTCTAGATACCATATAGTTTCCCCTCCTTTTAAACATTTTAAAGATTATGTGGGATTATACCCACATAATCTTTATGTTATCAAAGAGTCCACTGTATTTTTACACACTTATACATTTTATCATCAGTTAGTTATACTGTCAACATGTTTTTCTTCTATTAAAGTTTCAATTTCTTTATCTTCATATACTATGTCAATGTTTTTATATCTTCTCATTCCAGTTCCAGCTGGGATTAGTTTTCCAATTATTACATTTTCCTTTAAGCCTATTAAATCATCTTCTTTACCTTTTATTGCCGCCTCCGTTAATACCCTAGTAGTTTCTTGGAAAGAGGCTGCAGATAAGAAAGATTCAGTGGCCAAAGAAGCTTTAGTAATTCCTAAAAGGACTCTCCTACCTACTGCAGGTTTCCCACCAGATTCTATAACTTTTTCATTAATATCTTCAAAGTCATATAAATATACTAAAGAGCCTGGTAATAAATCTGTGTCTCCTTGTTCTTCTATTCTTACTTTAGATAACATTTGTCTCACTATTATTTCAATATGTTTATCATCTATATCTACACCTTGAAGCCTATAAACTCTTTGAACTTCTTTAACTAGATAATTTTGAACTCCTTCTACGCCTTTTATCTTTAATATATCGTGAGGATTTACAGACCCTTCAGTTATTTCATCTCCAGCTTCTACAAAATCTCCTGGTCTTACTTTAAATCTAGAACCGTAGGTTACAGTATAAGCTTTAGTTTCTCCATCTTTTGCAGTAACTACAACTTCTTTCTTCTTCTTAGTTTCGTTTATACTTATTTCTCCAGATATTTCGGAAATAATAGCTAATCCCTTTGGTTTTCTAGCCTCAAATAATTCTTCAACCCTTGGTAAACCTTGTGTTATATCTGCTCCAGCTACACCACCTGTGTGGAATGTACGCATTGTAAGCTGAGTTCCTGGCTCTCCAATGGATTGGGCTGCAATGGTACCTACTGCCTCTCCTACATTTACTGGGTCTCCTGTAGCTAAGTTTCTACCATAGCATTTAGCACATACTCCATGACGAGTTCTGCAACCTAATACTGATCTTACTTTTACCTCTTTTATACCTACTTGTTCAATTATATCAGCTATATCTTCTGTTATCATTTCATCCTTATTTACTATAATTTCTCCTGTTTCTGGATTTATTATATCTTCTACAGAATATCTGCCTATTATTCTATCTCTTAAATCCTCTATGACTTCTTTACCATCTTTAAAATCTTTAGCCAATAAATATTTATCTGTTCCACAGTCTTCTTCTCTAATAATTACGTCTTGACTAACATCTACTAATCTTCTAGTTAAATAACCAGAGTCTGCAGTTCTTAGTGCTGTATCTGCTAAACCCTTTCTAGAACCATGGGTAGATATAAAGAATTCTAATACATCTAAACCTTCCCTAAAGTTAGATTGAATTGGAATTTCTATAGTTTTACCAGATGCAGAGGCCATTAATCCCCTCATACCAGCTAATTGTCTAATTTGGTTTTTGCTACCTCTAGCTCCTGAATGAGCCATAATGAAAATATCATTCATATGGTCTAGCCCATCCATTAAAGCATCTGTAACTTCTCCTGTAGTTCTATTCCAAATTTCAATTACTTTTTCATATCTTTCTTCATCTGAAATAAGTCCTCTTC
>JAAZMA010000169.1 GCA_012799055.1 Tissierellia bacterium | reverse complement strand
TAATGGAGTAAATGAATTAAACACAGGGGTAAATGCTTTAAGCCATGGAGGGCAACAATTAAAAACAGGTAGCAATAAATTAACAGAAGGCACTGGGGAATTAAAGGAAGGAATGGATAAATTCCATAATGAAGGTATTTCTAAAATAAGCAATGAAGTAAAAAATAAAGATTTAGATATATTAGGTATTTTAGATGTAAAAGATGAATTAGTAAGACTTGCTAAAGACAATAAATCCTTCACAGGAATTTCAGAGGATATGGAAGGTAGTCTAAAATTCATTATGAAAACTGAAGGAGTTAAATTAGAAGAAAAGTCAGAAAAGGTAGTAGTAGAGAAAGTAGAAGAAAAAGAAGAAAAAGGTTTTATGGCTTGGTTAAAGGGAATATTTAAATAAAACTTAGGATAAAGGTGGGACAAAGAGGCTGGTTTTCTTTGTCCCATTTTATCTATTCAATGAGATATTTAATTTACAATATTGTCATCTTGAGGCCTGGCTAAAGAATCTATTTTACTTTTTAGGGATTTTAATTACAATATAACAGGGTATTAATAAATATGGAAATGGAGGGAAAAATGAAATCACCAAGAGATAAAATATTTAAATCCACTAAAACAATAATTATATTTAGTATTTTTAGTAGAATATTGGTTTTTTTAAAAGAAACCTTAATTGCTTCTAAAATAGGCTGCTGCTTTAAAACTGATGCCTATTTTGTAGCTTTTGCCGGTGCAACAATTTTAGCAGAAATTATAGGGGAAGGTATAAGTACTAGTATGGTTCCAATTTTAATGAAAATAGAGGCTAAGGAAGGGAAAGATAAAAAGAATGACTATATAAATAATATACTTCATATGATTATCTTATTATCATTAATATTAGTAATACTAGGCTGGAGATTATCACCTATAATGGTTAAAATCTTAGCCAGAGGATTTGGTCAGGAAGAATCATATTTAGCTATAAAACTTATAAAACTAGGACTTCCCATGATTTTTTTCATTTTAATTAGATCTGTATTTGTGGCCTTTTTACAAAGTAATCATGGATTTAAGGCTGGTGCCAAGTCTTGGGTATATAATAATACAGTTTATATAATATATTTATTGTTTTTTAATCAATATGGAGTTTATGGACTAATGATAGGAGGAGTATTGGCATCTTTGTCTCAATTGTTTTCAGTAATACCTGCTTCCATTAATATGGGATATAAATATAGTAGATATTTAAATTTCAAAGATATTTATTTTAAAGAAATGGTAGTATTTTTAATACCTATAATTGTAGTTTTATCTATAAATAGAATAAATCTGTTAATAGACAGATCAATTGCCTCTACTTTGTCTAAGGGAAGTATTTCCTATTTAAACTATGCTGATAATATAATACAATTAGTACTAGGTATTTTTGTAACTGCTATTGTAACAGTACTATTCCCAATAATATCTGAAGAATATAGTAAGGACAATTGGGAAGGCTCAAAAAATATAATGAAAAAAGGTATGAAAATTATTTCAAAGATAACTGTACCAGCTACAATTTTATTAATAGTATTTTCAGAGCCTTTAGTAAAATTATTTTTTGAAAGAGGTGCCTTTGGACCTCAGGCAACTAAAATAACTAGTGAAATATTAATCTATTATGCCTTGGGACTAATAAGTATGTCAACAGTTTTAATATTAACTAAAATCCACTATGCCATACATGATGCTAGAACCCCAACTATATATGCCACTATTGGAGTTATTTCAAATTTAGTATTAAATATAATATTGACTAAATATATGGGAATTAGTGGTATAGCTTTAGCAACTAGTATTTCCTCTACTATAGTTGCAATATTATTAGTATGGGGATTAAAAATTAAAGAGGAATTTATGATATAGGCCTTTAGTTTTAGGAAAAGAATGTATTATAACAAGGCATATTGTGATATAATTTTAATAAGATAAAAGGGAGGGATAGATATGGGTATGTTAAATAGATTTAAGGATATTATGTCTAGTAATATTAATGCACTATTAGATAAAGCAGAAAATCCAGAAAAAATGATAGATCAATATTTAAGGAATTTAAACAAAGATTTAGGGAATGTAAAAGCAGAAACTGCCTCCATAATGGCAGAGGAAAAAAGAGCTAAAAGAGTATTAGATGAATGTAAAGAAGATATAAATAAAATGGAAAACTATGCCATGAAGGCCCTAGAAGCAGGAAATGAAAATGATGCTAAGAAGTTTTTAGAAAGAAAAGTAGAATTAAGTAAAAAGGAAAAGGAATTAGAAAATGCTTATAATTTAGCTAAGTCTAATGCAGAAAAAATGAGGGAAATGCACGATAAATTAGTTTCAGATATAGGTGAATTAGAATCTAGAAGGGCCATGCTAAAGGGGAAAATGGCAGTGGCCAAGACTCAAGAGAGAATAAATAAAATTGGTTCATCTGTTACAGATGCTAGCACTTCCATATCTGCATTTGAAAGAATGGAAGACAAAGTAAATAAAGCCTTAGATGAAGCCAATGCTATGGCTGAACTAAACAAAACTCCAAAAGACGATATAAAGGATTTAGCAGCTAAATACGACGATACTACTAATACAGATGTAGAAAATGAATTAGAAAGACTAAAGGCAAAACTAAAGAATCAGGAATAATACAAAAGCTGTAGCCTTAGCTACAGCTTTAATAATAAATAACTTCAAAAATTGTCAACTGGCAATTAGACAAATCTCTAAAATTTAATCTAGACAATTGTTAATTGACAAATAAGTTAGTAAGTTGGCCCTAGGGGGCACTCCTATCAAAAACCTATACTAAGGTTGGCCCTAGGGGG
>JAAZMA010000303.1 GCA_012799055.1 Tissierellia bacterium | reverse complement strand
GCTTTTGAAAAAGAATTTTCAGGATATATAGCACATAAGTGTTTATTAAAGAAAGGGTGGTTATTTGATTTATAAAAATCCTTATTATAGAAAAGTAAAAGGTAGTTATATATTATTGGTTTCCTGTGGTTACTGCAAAACCGATATTGCAAAGTATCAAAAAGTAGGCAAGGGTAATCTATTAAGAATGCATATTAATAGAATTATTAAGTCTTCTATTGATTTATCTAAGGATCAAGGAACTTTACATTGTCCTAATTGTGGTGAGTTATTAGCAACTAGGATGACTTTAAAGAGAGAGAATGAAGATGTTTACAAAATGATTCGTAGTGCTTTTAATACTAGAAAGGTTCATATTTGAGGTATATATAGATTATTTGTTAAAGGATAAATTTCAAAGCCATATTACAAAATCTCGAGTTATACTTAATGGAAGAATAGAATACTATGGGTAGCGATGTTCTGGGATATGGTTTTAGTAGCTGTATTTTCTTCATTTTAAGTTAGATAAATAATAATATTAATAAGTTTTGTGCTAGATTTATTAACTATTGTCTATGGTATAAGTATTATGTAGGCGTAGTTTTTTTAAAAGAGGCTACTGATTTCAGTAGCCCAATAAATTTAAGCTAATTTATTTCTAAGAATTTCTTCAACTTCACCTTTTTCTGGATATCGATCTAATTCTTTTTTAGAGAAAATTAATTCATCATTTAAGCTTACTTCTAAAACACCACCAGAGGATGGAATTAATTTTACCTCAGAAATATTATTTTTATGCTCGTTCAATATAGATCTAGTTAGAGCAACTGCTCTCCCCAGATAACCTCAAGCTGTACAATACTCAATAGTTATTATATTTTTCATAAAATCAAACCTCCATTATTGTAGTAATTTATTTATACCCATATTTTTAAAAAATACATATAAATTTATTTTATACAAGAATCCATCACAACAATTGGAAGATTAGCTATAGCTGAATTATTTGGTAAATAATTTACTCCAGTAATCACATTATTCACTTTGTATAGTCAACCTAGTTTATTTTTCTTAGCTAAGATTTAGAGCGTGCATTTCAATAATTAGGAGAAAAATAGTTAATATATATTTTATTTTGAGAAAAAAATGATGTGAAAGGTTTAAATACCCTATGGGGTATATAAGAAAAAATGGGTATAATAAACTAAAGAAAAGATTAATGGAGGGATTTTATGTTATTTGATATTATTTCCCCAATATATGGCTTGTTTTTTGACTATCAAGTAAAGTATTATAGCAAAATATTAGATAAAGCAAAAGGCGAAATAGATATTACCCAATATAAAAAGGTCTTAGATTTAGGTTGTGGTACTGGTGCATTATCCTATGTTTTACAGGATTTAGGGCTAGAGGTCATAGGTGCAGATCCATCATGGGGAATGTTAAAACAGGCAAGGAGAAAATTAAAAGGAACTCAAGTAGAATTGGTAAAGATTAATCCAAATGAAATATTACCCTTTGAAGATAATACCTTTGATTTAGTTATTTCCTCCTATGTAATTCATGGCCTAAAACCAAAGGAAAGGAAAGAAGTATATAAAGAATTGTGTAGAGTATCAAAGGGAAAAATAATATTCCATGACTATAATGAAAATAGATCTTTATTAACAGATATAGCTGAGTTTCTAGAAAATGGGGATTATTTTAACTTTATAAAAGTTGCCAAATTGGAAATGGAAAAACATTTTAAAGATGTAAGAATAGTAAATGTAGATAAAAAAGCTGCTTGGTATATACTACAGGGTTG
>JAAZMA010000210.1 GCA_012799055.1 Tissierellia bacterium | reverse complement strand
CTTCTTCAATGATGATGGGTATGCCCATAAGTGAATTTGATGAAATGGCACAGAGTGCCTTGTCAGA
The DNA here is from genome assembly GCA_012799055.1 of Tissierellia bacterium. GTDB lineage: Bacteria > Bacillota > Clostridia > Tissierellales > Tepidimicrobiaceae > JAAZMA01. Next base: position 2,139 of record JAAZMA010000210.1, on the reverse strand, counting down.
ATTGGCAAATATGCTGACGGCTAATGCAGCTACTGTATTTGCTGAATTAGAAGTTTCTATAGATATTTCAACACCTACATTGCTTCATGGTGAAAACATATCTATAAAAATGAACTCAAACAAGGTATTATGTGTGGAATTTTTGGTAGATGATATTCCTATTGAAATTAATATAGCCTTTGAATAAATATATATGGTTTATGCTCACTATGTTAAATACAAAATTCCTATGAATTTTACTATAATTTTAGGTAAATTCATAGGAATTTTATTTTACATTTTTTCTACTGATTTATATATTGACTTAAATTTATCTTCGTTTAATGGCTTATTAATATTAAAGTTAATACTATACTAAACCATATAATATTGTGGATAATAATTCATCCAACAAATAATACTTATTGGATACTTTCATATTTTTTAATAATGAATGATATCTTTTCATTAATTTTCCATACAAACTTTTTATTCTATAATTAATTTATGTGAAACTGTAATATGGGCTTTTTCAAATAAAATACCTACAGGACAAATTTTCATAGCTTGTTCTAAAACTTTATTTGCTTTAGCAAGATTTTCTGTTTTAACCCTTACTAAAACCTCAGCAGATTCTATAGTTTCTTTACCCTTGATAGCATTAATATCAACACTCAAATCCTCAAATTCTAATCTGGATTTTTGTGCTACCATGACAAAGATGGCAGAAATACAGGCAGATAGCCCCATAACGGTTAGCTCTAGGGGTGTTGCGCCAAGATTTTGCCCACCTTGTTCATGAGGTAGGTCTAGTACGATTTCATGTCCCCTATTGTTGTCTACTTTGAATTGAAAGTCTTTAACCCATTTTGCTGTTGATTTCATAAAATACATCCCCCTATTCATTAAAATGTTATATATAATATACACTTAAAAGAAACAAATATCAAATAATAAATAATATTAATTAAAATTGTTTAGTTTTTAGAATAAAGTATGTATCCAATTTAATTAACATTTTTGTTTTGTAACATTATTAAATTTGTTTAGGGGTTGATATATAATATTATTCAAGATTCTTCGTTGCATTCAGTATGACAGAAAACAATCTTTTAAGTGATCTTTCTAATTGAGGAATCCTTTTTAAAGTTTTAGTTAATCTCCGTTTCAACAACACATTGGGTCTTTATTTTTTCAACAAGGGATTGCAGGGCATCAATAACATTAGGTCGAATATCTCCACCTATGAGGACATACATAATATCATCGCCTACTTGTAAACTTCCTTCATTTAGCCATACTCTCACATAATATATTCCTGGAAGTTCATAGGTTTTTTCCACCAATTCATTAACTTTTTTTTCATCATAACTAAATTCCATGCCTTGGATTAAAGGGATATCATTAATATTCTGTCTTACCATTGCTTTTGGTGTCTCCCTTACAACTCCATTATGAAATAGGTACATACCCACCTGAGATGCATTGTGGTGTTTTTTAGCATCTTCTATCCATTTATCCATTGATGGTGACTGTTTCATAATTATATCTACCATCCTTTCCACTTAAATTTATAAATATTTATTATATGTCTTAGAATATCTTTATGAAAGAAAGTATCTTTTTAGCCTTACTGATTCAGTATATAATATTATTATTTCTATGTAAAATCATTTGGCACATAACTTTTACTTATATAAAAATAGGACTAAAGATAAGTACTAATAGTCCTATTTTCAAAAATTTAAGGGAACAATATAAAACTTTAAACTAATAATTATAACCTTGGTAATACCAATTATTACAGTTCCAATAATTATTGGCAGCAGCAATTGTTTGAAAATTAATTGCAATAACTTGAGAAGCCATTATCAAATCATTAGGATCATTGGAATATTTAGGTCTTAATCCTTCTCTAATTTTTGCTGAAGGTTGTGTATATTCTACACCTTTTTGAGCAAGAGTAATCGCCAGTTCAAATCCTTCCTGGGGTGTGTTTGTTCTTAAACTTACAATCCAATCCATAATATTTTCTCCTTTCCATTATTACTTAATGCTAAGTGATTTTAATAAATTATTTCATGGTAGATATATTATATGAAAGGAAAAATTATTATGTTACCAATACTTAATGATTATAATAGATACCATATATAAGAT
>JAAZMA010000164.1 GCA_012799055.1 Tissierellia bacterium | reverse complement strand
AGCCCCTCATCGTAAACCATAGGAATAGCATATCCGCCATGGACAATTCTAGCATATTCTTTTTTCAATTTAATTTTCTCTGGTTGGTCTAAAATAAAATAGCTGAAGATGAATTTAAATATATTAATATTTTCTGGAATTTTTTCAGGATTTATAAAATCCAATGGGGTTTTGTCATCCCAATATTCCCTACCCATAGCTGTCATTGCTGTCATTTCTTTTGAATGTATTTTTTCCAAAGTGTTTATATCAGTAACAAAACTAAATATTTCTAGTGATTCACTAGATTGACTTATATGGAAGCTTCTATCTTTTTTAATATTTACTATGTAATAGCTTTCATTCACTTTAAAACCAAATTTAAAGTCAACTAAATTTTCTGTCTTTTCAATATAAGATTTAGTAAAATCACCTAAAATTTCCATAGTCCTATTAGTTTCTTTTTTCATTACAATTCTCCTTTCGCACCTAGATTCCATAGCTCACTTAAAGTAATATTTGCTTTTTTTGAAATTTGGTTCACTATTTTTTCATCCACCTCCTTTTCCATTACATGGACCATAATATCGTGTTGTAGCCACATGGTTATAGCCAATACCATGGCCATATTTTTAGTCCAAACACCAGTAGTGCTATTTTGTTTGACTTGAGCTAATAGGCATTCATTAGTATCCTTAACAATTGCAAACCATCGGCCATAAAGACAAATTTGCCTTTCTTGCAAAGAGCTTATATAATGGAAAAATTGTTTCTCTAAGCCTAAATCACAATATCCAAACTCTAGAGCAAATACTGTAATGCCTCTTTTTTCAGCAGATTGCAAAGATTCTTTTATAGTTAATAGTTCATTTTCAAATCCAGTAATCAATATGCTATTTTTAGCTTCTTTACACATTTCTTCTACTCGTAAAAATATTTGTTTATGGTTATTTAAATTTATAAAGGGTTCTTCTTCTTTTAGATTTTCTAGTTTTTCAAATTCAGTATTTAGTTTCAAAATTACTTCATTTACTTCATTTTTGTACCTAGAAAGAAGTAGTTCATAGGGTAAAGCTTGGTATATTTGTTTTTCAGGCTCATTTATTATTAAGGCTACTCCTTTTTCAACTAGACTTTCTAAAACCTCATATACTTTTCCTCTAGGTACTTGTGAATGTTTAGCTAACTCATAACCTGTAGAATTAGGATGACTGATTAATGCTTTGTAGACTTTTGCCTCATATAAAGTAAAACCTATTTTTTGTAAGGCTTTAATTGTATTCATAATGTTTTGCTCCTTTATTTAATTAATTTAAAACAAATCTAATTATAGTATACACCAAGGTGGTTACTAAAACAATATTTTAAAACAATTACTTTAATGGATAAAATTAAATCCTTTGGAAAAAATAAAATTGTCAGATAGATATTAAAATTAGGGGTGAAAATATGAAGGATAAAAAGAAAAGAAAACTTCAATTTCCAACAGCTTTTACAGTTTTATTTATTGTTTTAATATTAGCAGCAGCTCTTACTTATGTAGTACCAGCAGGGCTATATTCTAAATTAGTATATGATGGAGAATTAGATGCTTTTGTAATAGAGGACCATAAGGGTAATATTACTCAGGTGCCAGCTACTCAAAACACACTAAATAGCCTAAATATTAAAATGGATGTAAACAAATTTAAAGATGGTAGTATTAGAAAGCCTATTGCAATTCCAGACACATATCAACGAATAGCCCAATCCCCCCAAGGATTAATACCAATAATAATGTCTCCAGTTCAAGGGGTAATGGACACTGTAGATATTATGGTTTTTGTACTTATACTTGGTGGAATTATTGGTTTAATAAACAAAACTGGTACCTTTGATGCAGGTATTGCTGCATTATCTAAAAGAACTAAGGGAAAGGAATTTATATTAGTAATATTTATCTCTTTATTAATAGCTTTAGGTGGTACTACCTTTGGATTGGCAGAAGAAACCATTGCTCTATATCCCATACTAATGCCTATATTTATAGCCAGTGGCTATGATGCCATAGTCTGTATTGCAGCAATTTATATGGGTTCATCTATTGGAACTATGTTTTCGACGGTAAATCCATTTTCTGTAGTTATAGCCTCTAATGCAGCTGGTATATCCTTTAGTGAAGGTCTAACATTTAGGATTATAGCGTTGATCTTAGCTATGATAATTACTTTAATATATATTTACTATTATGCAAGAAAGGTTAAAAAGGACCCAAAGAACTCCCTAATATATGAAGATATGGACAAAATCGAAGAAAGGTTTTTAAAAGATTATGATCCAGATAATGTAGTTCCCTTTGATTGGAGAAGAATTTTAATTCTCATAATATTTTTAGCTGCCTTTCCAATTATGATTTGGGGTGTATCTTCTGGTGATTGGTGGTTTCCAGAAATGAGTGGTTTATTTTTAGCAGTAGCCATAATAATCATATTTTTATCAGGACTTTCTGAAAGGGAGGCTGT
>JAAZMA010000023.1 GCA_012799055.1 Tissierellia bacterium | reverse complement strand
TTGTAGAATTTACTATCTTCTTTAATATTTATAGCATGAAAAATTTCATCCGATGGCATAGATTTTGGACTATGACCAAAGGCTTCTGGCACTTGGGTATTTATATCTTGATATAATTTTCCTCCTAGTGAAACATTCATTAATTGACAACCTCTACATATGCCAAGTATAGGTAATTTCCTTTCATAAGCCTTTTTAAATAAACCAAATTCATACTTATCCCTTACAGAAGACATTCGATTAATTTCTTTTAAGGGATTTTCATCATAATTTAAAGGGGAGATATCTATACCACCAGAAAAAATTAATCCATCTAATTTGTCTAAATAAGCATCAAAATCCTTCTCATCCCTTATAATGGGAATAATTACAGGAATCCCACCTGCATCAAATACTGCATTAATATAATTACTATTTAGATTATGATGACCTTTTAAATCTTCCTCATAGCTTGTAATTCCAATAATTGGTTTCATCTTTAATCCTCCTAAATTTATATTTTACTACTTTCCAATACTTTCCCATAATTATTGGCTAATTCTACACACTTCTTAGCCAATACTAATGTAGGATCTATATATCTTTCATTATTAATATTTAACTTACCAATTAATACTGGTAATTCAGTACAGCCTAAAATTACTGGCATATGGGTATCCTTTGTGTATTTATTCACAAAAGCTTGAAACTCTTCTGGAGTAGTATTGATTTTAGAAGATTTTATACCATATATCCAATTCATAATTTCCTTTTTATCTAAGTCTTTAGGCTCTACTATTTCAAAATTATATTCTTCAAATACCTTAGTATATATTTTAGATACATAGGTACCTTCCGTAGCCAAAAGTAGATATTGACTATTATTAGGGAATCTCATTTTTAAATAATGGGCCAACTCATATATCATATGAATTACTTTTACTTTTGTATATTTTACAATATCCTCATAATAATAATGGGCAGTATTACAAGGCATGGCTATATAATTAGCCCCCATTAATTCCAACTTTAGAGCTGATCTTATCATTTCAACTCTTGGGTCTTCCCCATATCCACATATATACTCAGTTCTATCTGGTATTTCTGTATTATTATCTATTATAATATGCAAATGTTCCTGATCTTTTTTAGCTTCAGTTAAATTAATAATTTTCTTAAATAAATCATAAGTAGCCTCAGGCCCCATACCACCTAATATTCCTAAAATCATTAATTCCACCATCCTAGGTAAAATTTTTACTTAAATATAATCTCTTAAAGTCTCCCTACTCCTTCCTTTAAATCCTACTACTTTATTGGAAGTAATCATAGAGTTTAAAACTGCCTCTTCTTCACATTCTGCTACAGCTCTAAATACTTTATCAATTTTATTTTCATTTAAAAATTTAAGATCCACTATATCCTGTTTTTCATTATGTTTAATAATATTGGCGGTAGAAAATCCAATAATTATTTCTCCACTTCCATGGCCAATAAAAGAACCAAGTCTTGCTAGGCCTACACTAGTTCTTTTGCAAACTCTCTTTAATTGCCTACTACTTAGTGGAATATCTGTGGCTATTATGGAAATTATAGACCCTTTGTCTTTTTGGGGAACCACATCTATTTTTTTAGACAATTTTTCCCCTGTTTTTTCCCCATTAATTCTTAAATCTTCAAGAAGTCCATAATTAGATAATACCAATACTCCTACAGTATAATCTTTGCCATCTAAATTTACAATTCTAGAAGCTGAACCAATACCACCTTTAAGTTGATGACAACTCATTCCTTTCCCTGCTCCTATATCCCCTTCTAGAAAATCTGTTTTTGCATCCTTTATGGCATCATAAACATGTTGACTTTTTACAGCTCTTAATTGGATATTGTTTAAATAACCATCATTACACTCACAAACAACAGGATTAAAACTTTCCAATTCTATATTTTCCTTTTTACATTCCTCTATCATATAATCCACAATTGCATCGTGAACTAAACCCACATTTAAGGTATTAGTTAGGGCTATTATAGATTCTAAAGTGCCTAATTCTTCAATTTGAACTAAACCTGCAGTCTTCCCAAAGCCATTTAGTACATAAGATGCTGCAATTAATTTGTTTGAAAAAATATTATCTTCCATGGGAAGTATTACTGTAACACCTGTTTTAGAATCTTCTGTATTAATTGTTGAATGCCCCACTTTGACACCTTTTACATCAGTTATTTTATTTAATTTTCCCTTTGGTAATTTTCCAATATTTATTCCATAGTCTTGGATTCTTTTTTGATTATCTATATTAATCACCCCTTTTGCAATACATAGTTTACAGTTGACAATTGGCAATTATCTAAGTCTAGCTTTTGTGTCTAGAACCTTTATTTAAATTTACCTTTTAAGGAAATATAGTTGTCAAACATTAGTCTAGTTACTTTACCACCAAATCTTAGGGATTCGTGGTCATTGTAATATAGGCTATCTACAAAATCTTTAGTAAATAAAGCTATTACATATGCACCATAGGGAGTAGATACAATTCCACCGTCATTTCTACAAGCATTCATACTTCCACTTTTAGAAGCTATATAGATTAATTCTTCATCTCCAGTGTTTTCTGAATCTAAATAGTATTGGGGTAAATTCCTAGTTAGCATTGTATTATAATGTTGTTTCTTAAATATTTCTAACATTTCTTCAGATGCTTCTTCACTCCATAATTCTTTCTTGTATACCATTTCAAATAATTTACCATAGTCTCTTGGAGTAGAAGTCCCTAATTTAGGATATTTTTCAAAATCCAATTTATTGTATAATACAGTGTCTTTAAAGCCTAAGTCCTCACAAGTATTATTTATATTATCAATACCTAATAAATCAATCATCATATTAGTTGCAATATTATCACTTACTATAATCATAAGAGTAGCAATGTTTTTAACAGTCATTTCTACGCCATAGTCCAAGTTTCTTAAAATTCCACTTCCTACAACAAAATTTTCTTTGTCATATTTTAGGATTTGTTCAGGATCCACTTTTCCCTCATGGATTTGTCTGTATAATTCTGCTAAAATAAAAGATTTAATAGTACTTGCTGTTTCAAATTTTTCATCTGCATTGATTTCAATAATATTACCTTTGAAATCATTAGCATAAAGTCCAATTTTGCCACTAAAATTAAAAACCTCTGCATT
>JAAZMA010000155.1 GCA_012799055.1 Tissierellia bacterium | reverse complement strand
TAAATGCCTATGTAGCTGTAGAAAACATCACTAGATTTGTTAAAAATAAGGGATATAAAGTAGATGTAGAAGAAAATGGAGATGAATACACTTTAAACATTAGAAAATAGGTGAAAATATGGAAGATTATTGTGTAGTCACATTTCAAATAACACAACATGCCTTAATCTTTGAAAAAAACATGAAAGAATTAGGCTATGCTGTAAAATTAATGCCAGTACCTAGACAGATTAGTTCTAGCTGTGGAACTGCTGCTAGAATTGATTGTGATAAGAAACAAGAAATACTAGATATATGCAAAGATAAAGATCTTCCTATTGAAGATTTCCATAAAATTAAGCATAAAAAATCTTGGTTTTAATCAATGTATCTATATTATGAATTTTGAATTGTCATTAGTCATCTCTTTTTTATATAAAACCAGTATGGATAAAACTACCATACTGGTTTTATTGGCTATCTCTTTCTCGGCAGCCCTATTACTTAGACAATAAAGTAGAGGACAGATCCCCTATACTAATGATTTTAACTAAGGCCTATATCCTTTATTTTTATTAAATGGATCAAAGTAATATATAAAAGCTATTGTATATACTATTAATGCAAGAAATAAAACTAAGATTTCAGTTTTTACAGAGTAATAGCCCTTTACATAGAATGTTCCGTATTGGAGTACAAGGAAGAGAATTATTAAGACTTGCAATCCTGTCATATCTGGACTTTCGTATACATCTTTAAAGTGTTTTATTCTAATAATTTCTCTTATCCCTATTAATAAAACTACCATTAAGCCTATTGGATGATTATATATCATACCTAGTGTTGCTATAATAATCGCTAATATAGTAATAATATAATGGAAAATAAGATATATCCTCCTTTTTTTAGCCATTTCCTATCCTCCCTTAAAATATTTTCACTCACTAATTAATGTCAGTTTGGAAGTTAAGGCTCCATATACGCTTGGAATTAATGAGTTTGATATAGAAAGATCCCCCCAACTACTTGGTTCATGGTACACTCCTTCATAATAGGTTTCACCAACGTACTTGTGATCAGTTTCATTAATTACAGTTTTTGTGCCATCTATTCTACCATACATGTTTTCAACGTTAATGTCTTGTCCCCAAAATGTGCGTGTTGTTTTTAATGCAGCTAAACTAAAGTTTGCATTAATAACTGTGCCCTCAAGTACTATAACTATACCATCAGTGATTAGTTGTTTAATTAATTCACTGCCAACCCATTTTGGAATCACAAGTAGAGTTATTAGGTATAAAGTTAATTCTGCAATTGTTCCTGTCCAATTACGTATTCTTTTAGTAGTTTGTTTAATTTCTTCATCGTACGTTACTCTCATACCAGTAAATGTATACAACCAATCTTGTGCTTTTAAGGTAGATACACCTAATGTATGCCTTCCAAATCCTGCAGGATTATATACTTCACTATGGTTATCTTCATTATCTCCTTGTGTTATATCATCATCTATAAAAATTGTTTCCTCTGTTACGTCATAATCTTCGAAATTTATTATAGTTTTAACAGGTTCCATATCTATGGTTACAGTATAATCAAACCTAACAGCTTTATTTTTTTGATTTTTATCTACACTAATTTCTTCTATAAGTGTACCATCGTCTTTATATGCCTTAACTGTTATCGTATCATTCTCTTCAGGGGAAGTATAAATATAACCATCATATTTAAACAATATATCTTCACCATTAAATTTTTCCGATGGATTCGCTGCTAAAGAAATTAGCGGATTTATAATTTGAACAATTAATGTAAGAAGCAAAAGAAAACTTATCTTCCTAATAAATTTGTTAAGCATAAAAAACCCTCCTCCATTCTGTTTGTAGTGTCAAATATAAAGATATAATTAGACACCAAAATTTTTACATTTAAATATTAATACTAAACATTAATTTTTCTCTAACCTAAATACATACCCCTCCTAGATCATCTCTACAATTTACAATCGCAAACTAGAGCCACCCCCTTAAATTTAATATTATATCCTGTTAATATCTAAACCACCACGCTTCCCTCCTTAACATTAATAGCTAACTTCACTACTTGTTATAACTTGAGTTTCAGAATCACTGCCTTTATAAGCAGTAACTGTTGCAACTACTCGATATGAATATCCTTTTGATACCTGCATAGACTCTACAAGTGTTGATTTATAACTATTTTTTGATGTTGACCAAGTCTTAACAGAAGTCCATCTACCATTTTTTAATTGTTGTAAATCTGCTTCAACTTTTGTCTTTGTTACAGTATTACTATACCCTATAACATAGACATCAACTGTTGCCCTGCCACTTGAACTTATTTGGATATAAGAATTTGCATTGGCAATATAGAGCATTTGTGGGCTTATTTCTCCATTTCGTAATATTTCCCCTGGTTCCATAGAAATTGCATGTGCATGTCCTATAGAGCTAAATAAAACAGCTATACATACCGCTAAAAAAATTGGCTTTTTTAAATACATAAAAACACCTCCTTAATTTCTCCTCTACCTATATAACGAAACCAAGGGGTGTTCTGTGACAGATTTATTAAATTTATTTCAAACTTTCTGCTATTTTTATTAATTCTTCTTTTTCTAGAGTAG
>JAAZMA010000242.1 GCA_012799055.1 Tissierellia bacterium | reverse complement strand
TTAAACATCTTAAAGAAAAGTAAAGCTGTAGACCTGAGTGTCTTATGCTCTAGCGGCGAAGTGGACACGCCTCAAAGAATAAGGATTGCTTAAAGCAGTCAAACTTCTTTGGAAGCCCCCACTTCAAGCAACCCGTAAGGGTGGTAAGTGGGGGTAGTTCACACCATAATTAAATATCTATACTATGTATATTTTATGTATCTCATCATATAGAGTGCACCACAACTAAGTTTCTACTTTATATGTAATAACTCTTAGGTTATATATTAGGTGTATCTCAGTGCACATATGACATACATAATTGATTATTGAATAATAAAAAAGGTGAATAGAGTTACATTCACCTTTTAATTGCAACGCTATATGAATTATATTCTTTATTTACTTTATCAACATAATTTAATGTTTCTTTAAATCTTGGTATTCTCCCTAATTCCCTAACTTTCGTTGGTCCAGCATTATACGCTGCTGCAGTTAATTCTTTTGTTTTAAATTCTTTTTGTAATTTTGCTAAGTAATTTGCACTTGCTTTAATATTTTCTGCGGGATCGAACATATCACTATGTTTAACTCCAAGTTCTTTAGCTGTTATTGGCGTTATTTGCCCAAGGCCAACTGCATTTTTTGGGCTTATGACATTAGGTCTCCAATGTGATTCTGTGGTTATAATTGAAGCGAGAAATAACGGGTCAATCCCAACTCTAATTGCGTTATCATATACTAATTTTGCGAATTCTTCACTATTATCTCTATTATATCTCGCTACAGTAGATTTAATCTGTTCATATACAGGATTAACCCTTGTAATTGTCACACGTGCATTATTTGCATTATCGTTTGCTTCAGCAATTACATCAACAAAATCAACATAACGATCAAAATCATCTCTGTAAAAATTAAAATAAATTGGTATTGTATATCCTATTATAGTAAAGATAATAGCAATGAAGAATAAATTACGTAATTTTTTAAAGAATCTTTTAATTTGTTTTGTTCCTTTTGATTGTGACACTAGTAACCCTCCATTCATTTTATCATATGTATTATGATTACATTTACTACTTTAACAACTATTCACGCTTTTGTAAACAGTTTTTATAATATTTTTCAACAATCATAGTTAACTATAGTTTAAGACACCAAATTACCAATGATACAAAAAAAGATAATATAATCAAGATTAACATGTTATCACTAAAATCATTTTTTATCAAGTTAGCTTTATTTTTTTTAATGAATTCATCATATTCAGCTTTAAGCTTTTTTCTTGTTTCTCTTTTTTCTATTAAATAACTAATATTTCTCATAAAGAAAACCCCTTATTTTTATTTAATCATAATCAAAATTAGTTAATTTTTTAATACAAAAATCATTTATAAACTATTTACAAAACAACAATTAAATGTTATAATGTTCTTATAGTAATGTTAATGAATTCATAAGAAGGAGGTACTATATTTGAAAAGATTAATAAGTAATACAAACTCAAATGAATTTGTCAAATATGTTATTAAAAGCCCAATTGTTTTCCGTGAAGAATTATCTATGGATATTACTAAAGACATTAGTTTACTCCCTGATGATGCTTATGAGATACTTAAAGAAATAGTTGCTGATGATATGGACAAACTTAGTCCACTTGGTTTAGCAATATATGCACTTAATAGAGAAAAACTAAGTGATATTATTGAAAACATAACAATTACGGTTACTAGAGAGGGTGCAGAAACATTCGTTACAGCAATTAGGGAGTTAACCAATGAAGAAATTAATGATTTAGAAGATTATATTACAGATCAATTTTCAGATGGTTGGGGAAAATATTTTCAACAAATGTCAATTTCGGAATATGCAGATGAAATTGGGTATTACGATGATAATTCTTCAAAACTGATTACAGATTCTTCTTCAGAGAGAAATACTTATTATATAAGTTTTTGGAATAACGCTAATTTTTATATGAATATTACTAAACTATAATCTCTATAAAGTCAAGATTAACTCACCACCGTTATATAATAACCATTATGATTAATTAAATAATTGAGAGTTATATTAAAAAGGAGGGTATTACACTTGAGAAGATTAATAAGTCACGCTAGCTCAGATAAATTTGTTAAATATGTTGCTACAAGCCCAGTTGTTTTCCGCGAAGAATTATTTATGGATGATATTGCTGAAGATATTAGTTTATTATCGGATGGAGAC
>JAAZMA010000147.1 GCA_012799055.1 Tissierellia bacterium | reverse complement strand
TGTAGACAGAAGATATATTACTGGTGTTGGGAAAATTGATGAAAGTAGACTATTAATTCTTTTAGATTTAGAAAAAGTTTTAACTGATAGAGAAATAGAAGAAATTGATACATTAGAAATTGATTAAAGTAAGGTGTGAAATATGGAAGACATAGCGGCAAATAAGGACAATAAAGTAGCAAGGGTAAATAAAATATTAGAAGATACCATTAATTCCATAGACAATAGTAAAGAAGAAATTATGGAAATAGTTGAACATGCTCGGATAGAATGTATTAAAATAGAAGAAGAATTAAACGAAATAAAACTTAAAGTAGAGAAAGTAATAGAAGAGGTAGATTTATTAGATATTGAAGAAAAGAAAAGTAGAGCTTATTTGGCGAAAGTAAGTAAAAACTATAATATTTATTGTGAAAAAGATATTAAGGATGCATATGATAGGGCCAATGAGTTAAGAGTCCAACTTCTATTAAAAAGAGAAGAGGAAATAATTCTTAGAGAAAGAAGAACTGAAAAGGAACTTAGGTTAAAATCTGCCATTGAAGTATATGAAAAATCCGAAAAGGTAGGAAAGTTTGTAAGAATTGCCAGTGAATATTTAAAAGGTAATTTGGATGAAATCCTATTTACAATAGATGTTTTAAATAAGCGACAATTATTAGGGATAAAGGTAATAGAAGCACAAGAAGAGGAAAGACGAAGGATAGCCAGAGATATGCATGATGGTCCAGCTCAATCCATGGCAAATATAGTGGTAAAGGCCGAATTATGTGAAAAACTTATGGATATAGATGAAAAGAGATCTAGGGAGGAGTTAAAAGATTTAAAAACAATTGCTAAGAACACATTAGACGATATAAGGAAAACCATATACAATTTAAGGCCCATGTCTTTAGACGATTTAGGACTTATTCCCACTTTAGAAAGATATATATATAATTTTAATGAGGAGTTTTGGACAAATACAGAACTTAATATTATTGGAGAGATATATGAATTGAAGCCAGCTATTGAAGTTGCTGTTTTTAGGATTATACAAGAGTCCCTCAACAATATTGCTAAACATTCTAATGCAAATAATGCCATAGTTTCTATTGAATTCTTACCGAAAAAATTAAATATATCTATTACTGATGATGGAGTAGGTTTTGATGTACAAAAAATAGCAGAGACAAGTGATTACAATAATGGTGGTTTTGGATTAATTAGTATAAGAGAAAGAGTAGAATTATTAGAAGGCACATTGAATATAAAAACTGCACCTGGCTTTGGTACTAAGCTAATTATATCTTTACCATTAATTGAGGAGGAGGAGTAAATTAATGAAAAGCAAAAATATAACTGTAATGCTAGTAGATGACCATGAACTCATAAGAGAAGGAATAAAACAAATTATAGAGTTGGAAGAAGATATAGATGTAATTGCCCAGGTAGGTGATGGGAAAGAAGCTATCAAATTAGCAATGGAATGTACACCTGATGTTATTTTACTAGATATTAATATGCCTAAAATGAACGGAATAGATGTACTGAGACGATTTAAAGATTTAGGGATAAAATCAAAGACAATAATGCTTACAATTTATAATGATAGGGAATATCTTTTAGAGACTATGAAAATTGGTGCAGATGGTTATATATTAAAGGATTCTGATGCAGAAGGACTAGTGAAGGCTATAAGAGATGTAAATAGTGGGAAAACCTATATACAACCTAGTATTGCTTCTTTATTAATTGATAAAATAGACGAGAAAGAGAACAATATAGATACAATTAGAATCAATTCTTTAACTAAGAGGGAATATGAAGTCCTAACTTTAATAGCAGAAGGTTTAAGTAATAAAAATATAGCGGACAAGCTTTATATAAGCGAAAAAACAGTAAAAAATCATGTATCAAGTATATTTAAAAAAATCCATGTAAATGATAGGATTCAAGCAGCAATATTTGCATTTAAGAATAATATAAAAAAATTATAAAAAATAATAAATAGTATTTTACACAATATATTATAGTATTTAAAATAATTTTTTTAAATTGAAAAAAACCAAAGATTCTATTGTCCTTTGGTTTTTTTCAACTGCGCTTCAACGAAGGCAAAATATTTATATTTCACTTGGAAGATACTTTTATATAGTCTAAAACAAAATTTTTAAAGGTATCGTTTAATGGAGATAATTGTCTTCTATTATGATAGACAAAATAAAATTTCCTATTAAGCTCTAATTCTTCTACATAATAAGCCTTATATTTTTTTGATTCAATATCATCTTTTATGGCTTTTTTAGAAATAAAGCTAATTCCTAATCCAAGACTAACTAATTCTTTAATGGTTTCAGTATCTTCAATATATGCTAGAATAGATAGTTCGCTAATATCTATATTTTTTTCCTTTATCTTATTTTCTAGCAATGCCCTAGTGCCAGAGCCTTCTTCTCTAAAGATGAATCTTTTATCTAAAATTTCCTCTAGTTTTAAAGTAGAATAATTTTCTTTAGTATATAGCTTATTATTAGGAGCAATTAAAACTAGTTGGTCTTCCATTAATTCTATATAGCTAAGGCTATCATGAGGATACTTAGCCCCTACAATACCAAAATCTGTATCGGCATTTAATACTGAATTGATTACATCTTTAGAATCCTTATCTAATAATGAGAAAGATACATCAGGATAAATCTTTATAAAATCCCTAATAATAATAGGTAAAATATACTTTCTAGGAACTGAAGATGAATAAATGTTTAAATGACCTTGTATTCGCCCTTTATGTGCTGCCAAGTCAAACTTTGCCATTTCACAATAATTTACTATATTAATAGCATATTTATATAATAAATTTCCTGCATCAGTTAGTGAAATGTTTTTACCCGATCGGTTAATTAAAAGAGTTCCCAATTCTTTTTCTAAATTTTGAATATGATTTGTTACAGTGGGCTGGGTAATATATAGTTTTTCTGCAGCACGGGAAAAGCTTTTTGAATTTGCTACTTCTATAAAAGTTTCAAGTTGTCTAAAATCCAAATTTAATTCACCCCTTTCTATAATTAATGACATATTTATTCTATCAAAAGTATATAAGAAATGGAAATAAAATTTTTTTATAAAAAAAAGTTGACAAAGACAAAAAAACCTGGTATATTAAAATAGCTGTCAGGAAACAATGGACTTAAGAATAAAATAAAAAATCTTAAAAACTTTCTTGACAAAGATTTAAAATTATGTTATATTATAAAAGTCATCTCAAAAGAGAGACGAAAGAACCTAGACAACTAAACAGTGTGAAGTACTTTGAGTAGAATTTAAGCAATAAATTTTAACAGGCAAGCTTTCAAAGTTTTAAATGAGAGTTTGATCCTGGCTCAGGACGAACGTTGGCGACGTGCC
>JAAZMA010000024.1 GCA_012799055.1 Tissierellia bacterium | reverse complement strand
CCTTATTCCACAGTAGTAGGTATTCCAGGAGAGGTAGTAAAAATAAATAGAGAAGATTATTTAATGTATGTAATCTAATTTATAGTTTACTTTTTAAATATATTGTGTATAATATATTATAATAATATATTATTATAATTAAATATTAAAAACTTTGATTAAGAGTAGTAGATATAATAAAGGTCTATAGCGAATTGGGGATAGTGGGAGCCCAGTGATACTATTATATTGAATGGACTTAGGAGTTAATATCTGAAAATATTAGTAGGATATTAGGGCATCCCCTTAAAGATAAAAGTGGGCTTTAAGCCAATTAGAGTGGTACCACGGAACTAACCCTTTCGTCTCTTGTTTTGAGATGAAGGGGATTTTTATTATAAGGAGGTATTATTAATGGAACAGAAAATAGTATTTAGTGGAGTTCAGCCATCTGGTGAGTTAACAATAGGAAATTATATAGGTGCTATAAAAAATTGGATAGAATTACAGGATAAATATACTTGTTATTATTCCATAGTAGATTTACATGCCATAACAGTACCACAGGTACCAAAGGATTTGAGAAAAAACACACTAGATTTATTAGCTATTTATTTAGCTTGTGGGTTAGACCCAGAAAAATCCACTATATTTATACAATCCCATGTACCAGCCCATTTAGAATTAACTTGGGTATTAAATTCTATTTCTTATATGGGACAATTAAGTAGAATGACTCAATTTAAGGAAAAATCTCAAAGATCAGAGGAAAATTTAAATGCAGCATTATTTACTTATCCTGTATTAATGGCAGCAGATATATTATTATATCAAACAGACCTTGTACCTGTAGGAGAAGATCAAAAACAACATGTGGAATTAGCTAGAGATTTAGCTGAGAGATTTAATAATAGATATAGTGAAACCTTTAAAGTACCAGAACCACTAATTAAAAAAGAAGGTGCAAGGATTATGAGCCTTCAAAATCCGGAGAAAAAAATGTCTAAATCTGATGATAATCAAAATGGCTATATATTAATATTAGATGATCCAGATACTATTAGAAGAAAAGTGAAAAGAGCTGTTACAGATTCCAAAGGAGAAGTAAAATACAATGATGAACAACTGGGCATTAGAAATTTAATGAATATTTATAGTGTGTTCTCTGGAAATACCATAGAAGAAATTGAAAACAAATATGATGGTTTAGGCTATGGGGACTTTAAAGAAGATGTAGCAGAAGTAATAATAAAAGAATTATATCCAATTCAAGAAAAATATAATGAATTAATTAATAACAAGGATTATTTGGAAAAAGTATATAGTGAGGGAAGAGAAAAAGCAGAATATGTAGCTATGAAAACTTTGCGAAAAGTCTATAGAAAAGTAGGTTTTATTCAAAGATAACACAAGTATTTTTACTTGTGTTATTATTTTTATCTTGACATATATAAAAAAATAATCTATGCTATACATAGATAGTCGATACATAGATGGAATAGGTATTGGAGGTGAAATCATGAAAATTAGCAAAGAGTTAATTAATGGTAGTACTGGCACATTGGTTTTGAGCCTTTTAGAAGAAAGATCAATGTATGGATATGAATTAATAAAGGAGATAGATAAAAAATCAAATGGGATTTTTGAATTTAAAGAAGGCACATTATATCCATTATTGCATAGTTTAGAATCTGATGGCTATTTAGAATCCTATTGGGATAGTAGAGAGGGGAAAAGAAAAAGAAAATATTACTCCATTACCCATAAAGGGAAAAAAGAATTAGCAGATAAAAAAGAAGAGTGGACAATTTTTTCTAAAACAGTAAATAAAATTATAGGGGGGAATACATATGGATTTAATGCAGAATGAAAGAATAAAAGTTTATATGGATTTAGTATGTAGTCAAATAAAATTTAAAGAAATCCATAAGAATATTAGGGAAGAACTAGCAGATCATTTAAGTAATCTGGTAGAAGAAAATATGGAAAAAGGCCTTTCTTTAGAAGAAGCAATAAATATGGGAATAAAACAAATGGGAGATCCATATGTATTGGGGCAAGATTTAAATAAGATACATAAGCCTAAACCTGAATGGAGTATATTGGCCTTGACTTTTATATTCACATTAATAGGTATTTTAGCTATTTATATTTTAAGTTCAAATGAATTAATACCTGGCATGAGTACTTATGGAATTATGAAAAGTTCTATAACAATGCTTTTTTTAGGTGTGGGTACAGTGTTAATATTATATTTTTTTGATTATAGAAAAATAAAACCTATTTCAAAATCTATTTATATTATTACTAGTTTGCTTCTTGTAGTAGGAAAAATAATAGGGAATATATATGGGGGATTTGGAATTTTTAAAGTTGTCAGGGGAAGGGTTATGATCTTTAGTACAGATTTAGGATATATAGTCCCCTTTTTATATGCTATAGCTTTATCTGGAATATTTGCTGAAAATAGATGGAAAAAGGACAAGGTTATTTCAAATTTAATAATTTTGTTTTTACCTATGATTTTAATTATTACTTTTCAAAGGTCAATAATACCTCCTATAGTCATGTATTTTGCAATGGCTTCAGTTTTAATACTTGTATCAGGAGGAAGTATTAAATATATATTAGGAAGTATGGGAATTGGAGTTGGTGTAGTAATATTTTTAGTAGTGAACAGTCCATATAGAATTGAGAGATTGAAAAATTTTAT
>JAAZMA010000347.1 GCA_012799055.1 Tissierellia bacterium | reverse complement strand
CTCTAAATTTTAAATTTAGCAATTGTAGCAATTTTGTGTGAATCGCTTAGTCGGGGCCGTAAGTATTGGCAATATGTGTTTATGAAAGTAAATAGTTAATATGGCGGCATAGCCAAGTGGTAAGGCAGAGGTCTGCAAAACCTTTATTCCCCGGTTCAAATCCGGGTGCCGCCTCCAGAAATAACCTTCTAGATTAGCTAGAAGGTTAAATTTTTTTATGAAAGGGTGGAAAAATGGCACTCAATCCTTTTATTCCAAAAGAAAAAGCAAATACTGTTATAATTGATGGGAGAATAAGTGAAGAGGCAAAAAAGAATCTTAAAAATTTAGGTTTAAATATTATTCCTACTATTGAATGTAAACAGGTATCTAAGCCAATTTCTTATCATCCAGATATAGTAATTCATCCCATTAATCACAATACCCTTATTATTGCTCCAAATGTTTTTGATTATTATGAAGAAATGTTAAGTGGAATGGGTATAAGATTACTAAAAGGAGAGACTAATTTAGGTGAAAATTATCCTATGGATATAGCTTATAATGTTGGAAGGATTGGAAATTATGCTGTGCATAATTTAAAATATATGGATGAAAAATTAAAATTTTATTTAGAAAAAGAAGGATTAGAATTAATCCATGTTGAACAAGGATATACAAAATGTTCCATGGCTATTATTAATGAAAAATCCCTAATAACAGCAGATTATCCTATATATGAGAAACTAAAAAGCTTGGGATTTAATATACTATTAATTAGACCTGGTTTTATAGAATTAAAAGGCTATCCCTATGGATTTATAGGTGGAACTTGTGGTAATTTATCTAAAGATGAAATAATTTTTTCAGGAAAATTTATAGACCATCCAAATAGAGAAAAAATCATAAAATTTACAAAAAAATACAATAAAAAAATTTTCTGGCTAACCAATACTAAAATTCAAGATATTGGGACTATAATTAGTCTATATTGCCAATAGAGTAACTCTTTATACAGTATATGAGAAATCCATAAGCAAATAATAATTAAAGAAGGGAGTGATAAATCTGATAGTGAAAATTGGAGTTAATAAAAATATAGATAAAGCAAGAAAGATAATAAACAAATATTTACCTGGGAAAAAAATCAAGGTACAGGAAGAAGGCTTGGGAAATATTAAGTTTTTTACCTTAGTAGAAAACAAAATTTTACCTAAAAAAGAATATAATTTGGATATTCCTAATATTATTATGGATATAATATTTAATATTTATTTCATAGATATAATAAACAAAAAAGTATATAAAGAACGTAAGGACATAAATAATAGCGAAAAAGATGAAATAACCAGATTATCAGTGGAATTACTATTAGATGAAAACAATTTTTTTCTAGAAAAAGAACAGTTATACAGCCAAATTAAAGAATATCTATTGGAAAGCCCTATTATTTATATAGATGGTTTCATTAAATTTAGAATAAAGGAATTAGAATTACTTATGGATATGGTAATAGATAGGGGTGTGGAAGAATTTGCACTAGAAAAAGAATATAAGGAATTTATTAAGATACTACAATATTTTGTGGAAGTTCAAGAACCAAAATACGATTTAATTAATATTATATTTGAGGATAATGATTATCTACTATTGGATGAAGAAGATAATATTTTAGAAAAGGATTTTTTTAAAGAAATTGTTGAAGAAATAGAGCCTGGAGGCATTAGTAAAGATGATTTGTTAATATCCACTTTAATAGTTTTGGCACCTAATAAAATATTTATCCATTTAGATGAAATATATGAAAATAAGGAGATTGTAAAAATAATTTCTAGTGTTTTTCAAGATAAAGTTTATTTTTGTTTTGGTTGTCCAAAATGCATTGGGAAGACCAAGATAAAAAGGGGGAAATAGCTAGAAGTAGAATTTCTTAGCTTCTTTTTTGTACATATATAAATAATCTTTGAAAAAAACATCTTACATGATATTATATTATTAGCACTGATATTTGGAGGTATACATATGAATAAAAATATTATTAAACCGTCTACATTGCCTGGATTTATGGAATTATTGCCAAGGGAACAAATATTATTTAATAAAATGTTAGATATTATTAGGAAAAATTATGAGAAATTTGGATTTTTACCAATTGATACACCTGTAATTGAAAAATCTGAAATATTATTGGCAAAGGGCGGAGGTGAAACTGAGCAGCAAATATATAGATTTGAAAAAGGAGACACAGATTTAGCTTTGCGTTTTGATTTAACTGTACCTTTGGCTAGATATGTAGCGGAACATTTTTCAGAATTAACTTTTCCCTTTAGAAGATATCAAATAGGTAAAGTATATAGGGGTGAAAGGGCTCAAAGAGGCAGATTTAGAGAGTTTTATCAATGTGATATAGATATAATAGGTAATGGAAAATTGGATATAATAAATGATGCAGAAATACCAAGTATTATATATTCTACATTTAAAGATTTAGGTTTTGACTTTTTTACTATTAAAGTTAATAATAGAAAAGTTTTAAAAGGCTTTTTCCAACACCTAGATATTGAAGATTCTACTGAGGTCTTAAGAACTATTGATAAATTAGAAAAAATTGGTTTAAGAAAAGTAGAAAAAGAATTAGAAGATCAAGGTCTGGAAAAGGATAAAATAATAGAAATTTTAGAATTTATACAAATAGAAGGAAGTAATGAAGAAAAACTACAAAGGCTAAAGAATTTAAATATAAATAATGAAATTTTTATTGAAGGTTTAAAAGAATTAGAAGCTGTAAATGAATATATATCAATCTTTGGTGTCCCAAAGGAAAATTATATGATAGATTTAACCATAGCTAGAGGCCTTGACTATTATACAGGTACTGTATATGAGACTTTTTTAGACGATTATCCTAGCTTAGGGAGTATTTGTTCTGGAGGTAGATATGATAATCTAGCGGAATATTATACTAAACAAAGTCTTCCTGGAGTGGGAATATCCATTGGATTAACTAGATTATTTTATCAATTAAATGAAGTTAATTTAATAAATGTAGGTGAAGACTCCCTAACCAAAGTTGTAATTATTCCAATGAAAGATTGTATAGACAAAGCTATTCAGGTGGCAAATAAATTACGACAAGGAGAAATTAATACTCAAATCTATTTAGAGCAAGGGAAAATAGGGAAAAAATTTGGATATGTGGATAAATTAAATATTCCTTATTCCATGGTAATTGGACCTGATGAAATTGAAAAAAATCAATTTACATTGAGAAATATGGAATCTGGAAAGCAAGAACTTTTTACAATGGATGAATTATTAAAAATTTTAAAATAATTGTACTTGACATTTAATTCAATATTGGATAGTATATATAATCAAATAAATATTTAAAGACTATGAAGGGAAGAGTAGATTAATATAATCTTTCAGAGAGAAAATGCCTTAGGCTGAAAGCATTTTTAAGAGGAGTTAATTGAAAACCAACCTGGAGTCATATTCTAAGTCTTAGACAGAAGAATTTTCGCTAATGGCGTTATAAAAAACGAGTAACAATTAGGGTGGAACCACGTGATTAAACTCTCGTCCCTGCTTTAGCAGAGATGGGAGTTTTTTGATTTGTAATATAAGGAGGTAGAATAATGGAAAAAATAAAAATAACATTACCAGATAATTCAGTTAGAGAATATAATAAAGGTGTTACAGTTTTAGAAGTTGCTAAAGATATTAGTGAAGGTTTAGCTAGGGTAGCATTAGGTGCAGTAGTAAATGGTAAGACTATGGGGATGCAAGAACCAATAGAAGAAGATTCAGATTTTAGGCTTGTTAAGTTTGAGGATAAAGAAGGAAAAGAAATATTCTGGCATACATCAGCCCATATAATGGCTCATGCAGTTATGAAACTTTTTCCAGATGTGAAATTTGCCATAGGGCCACCTATTGAAAATGGATTCTATTACGATTTTGATACAGAACATAGATTTACACCTGAAGATTTAGAAAAAATTGAAAGAGAAATGAAAAAGATTGCAAAGGAAGGCCATGAACTAATTAGATATACTATGCCAAGAGATGAAGCCTTAGAGTATTTCAAGGAAAAAGGAGAAGTATACAAAGTAGAATTAATACAAGATTTACCTGAAGACGAAGTAATTTCTTTTTATAAACTAGGAGATTTTATTGACTTATGTGCTGGGCCCCACTTATTAGATACAAAAAAGGTTAAACAAATAAAATTATTAAGTATTGCAGGTGCCTATTGGCGTGGAGATGAAAACAATAAAATGCTTCAAAGAATTTATGGAACAACTTTCGAAAAGAAAAAGGATTTAGAGGAATATCTAGATAGACTTGAAGAAGCTAAAAAAAGAGACCATAGAAAACTAGGCAAAGAATTAGATTTGTTTAGTATTCAAGAAGAAGGACCAGGGTTCCCATTTTTCCACCCAAATGGTATGATTATTAGAAATATATTAGAAAATTTCTGGAGAGAAGAGCATATTAAAAGAGGTTATGATGAAATCAAAACTCCCTTAATATTAAGTGAAGATTTGTGGCATAGATCTGGGCATTGGGACCATTATAGAGAAAATATGTACTTTACAGAAATAGATGAAAATGATTATGCTATAAAACCTATGAATTGTCCTGGCTCCATATTAATATATAAATCCCATATGTATAGCTATAGAGATTTACCTCTTAGATGGGGAGAATTAGGATTAGTTCATAGACATGAACTTTCAGGGACTTTACATGGTTTAATGCGAGTTAGAGCTTTTACTCAAGACGATGCCCATTTATATATGTTACCTTCTCAAGTAAAAGATGAATTAATAGATACAATTGAATTAGCAGATTATATATACTCAGTATTTGGCTTTAAATATCATGTGGAATTATCCACTAGACCAGAGGATTCCATGGGTACTGAGGAGCAATGGGAATTGGCCACTAATAGTTTAAGAGAAGCTTTAGAAGAAAAAGGAATAAATTATATAGTAAATGAAGGTGATGGAGCATTTTATGGACCTAAAATTGATTTTCACTTAGAAGATGCTATAGGTAGAACTTGGCAATGTGGTACAATTCAACTGGATTTCCAAATGCCAGAAAGATTTGATATAAGCTATGTAGACAGTGACAATGAAAAGAAAAGACCAGTTATGGTTCATAGAACAATATTTGGCAGTATGGAAAGATTTATGGGCATTTTAATTGAACATTATGCAGGAAAATTCCCTATATGGTTGGCTCCTATTCAAGCCACTATCTTACCAATTTCTGACAAGTTCAATGATTATGCCTATGAAATAAAAAAGGAAATGGAAGATAAAGGCCTTAGAATTAGTATAGATGATAGGGCTGAAAAAATAGGCTATAAAATCAGGGAAGCTAGACTTAAGAGAATCCCCTACATGCTAATAGTAGGAGAAAAAGAGGTAAAAGATAGATTAGTATCTGTAAACAAGAGAGATGAAGGAGATATAGGACAATATAAATTAGAAGATTTTATAAATATGGCCATAGAAGAAGTGGAAAATAAGAAATAAATAGTAGAGGCGGGCTGTAGTTGCTAAAAAACCTAGTGCACCAGGGTAATTCCTGGTGCACTATTATTAATTTGCAAATCAATATTTACAATTTGCAATTTTCTCCAAAGGCCAATAAACTATGTGGCACAATCTAAAGGCTTTTCATGATTTTCAAATATTTCATCTAGTCTTTTACTATCTATGGTTTCCTTTTCTAAAAGTTCTCCTGCAATGTAATTTAACAAATCTTTATTTTCATATAATATTTTCATAGCATTTTCATATGCTTTTTCTAAGATTTTTTTTATCTCAACTCTTATTAAATTAAAATTGTGACGAATATAATTTTCATCTAAGGCCATAGGTCCTAAACCACTCATACCGTAACTACATACCATTTCACTAGCAATATGGGTAGCTTTGTCTAAATCATCCTTTGCACCAGTAGTAATTTCATTAAAGATTAATTCTTCAGCAGCCCTACCTGCTAATAAGGCTACGATTTTATTCATTAGTTCTCTTTCTGTAAATAAATACCTATCTTCTTCCGGAAATTTTAATACATAGCCTAAGGCCTTGCCCCTGGGGATTATAGATATTTTTTGAACCATATCAGTATTAAGTATTTTAGAAACTATAGCATGACCTGCCTCATGTATTGCTACAGTTTGTTTCTCTTTTAGAAGCACTGTTGGATTTTTTACTTTAAGTCCTGCCAATACCCTTTCAATGGCAGCATCAAAATGTTCTATATTAATTTTGTTTTTATTATGTCTTACAGCAATTATAGCAGCTTCATTAGCAATATTAGCTAAATCCGCCCCAGAAAGGCCATGGGTTTTTTTTGCTATTTCTTTTATATCTATAGATTTATCTAAAGGTTTATTTTTAGTATGAACTTCTAGAATTTTCTCCCTAGCATGCATATTTGGATTACCTACAAAAATATGTCTGTCAAATCTTCCAGGTCGAAGAAGAGCTTCGTCTAACAGGTCTAATCTATTGGTAGCTCCTATTATGATTACAGTATCATCAGTGTTAAAACCATCCATTTCCACTAATAATTGATTTAAAGTTTGGTCTTTTTCGTTATTTGAATCTAAATTTCTTTTAGTACCTATGGCATCTATTTCATCTATAAAAATAATACTAGGAGCTTCTTTTTTGGCTTTTTCAAAAAGAGTTCTTACTCTTTTTGCACCAACTCCTACATATTTTTCAACAAATTCAGAACCACTTGCATATAAAAATGTAGAATTGGTTTCCCCTGCAACTGCTTTTGCTAACAAAGTTTTTCCAGTACCAGGTGGGCCATAGAACAATATGCCTTTAGGTATTTTTGCACCCATTTTCCTATATTTATAGGAATTATTTATAAAATCTATAGTTTCTTGCAATTCTTCTTTTATTTCTTCTAATCCAGCCACATCATTAAAAGATATGTTTGACCTGTCTTTATTTTGATTATTATCCTTTTCATTGGCTAATACTGAAGGCATTAATTGAGGTTTATCTTTAGAAAAAATGTAAATAGTTATAAGGATTATTGTTAATATCCATATGGACAATTTGTCTCTTAAATTTATATCATTAAGACTGATAATTGGAAAGTATTTATCATAGATAAATACAAAAGATAAAATCATAAGTAATATCATAATTAGAAAGTAAATTTTTTTTCTTTTCAATCTATCCCCACCTTATTTCTATTTTTCTAAATACTAGTTTAACCATTTAAACTTTTAATATAAAAATTAATTTAGCTTTTTAATTTTTTTAAAATCTAAACAACAATGCAAAGTGTCTAAATTTATGCTATGATAGATTTATTAATTATAATAAATAGTAATTTACTTATTGTGGGGAACAATATTAGAAATACAATTAAAATAAAAAAAGAATAAAGAGGTGATTAAATGGAGTTTGTTAAATTAATTAATTCCTATGAGGAGGATATTATTAAATCTACTCAGGAAATAATAAGAATAAAATCTGTTGAAGAAGAGGCAAAACCAGGTATGCCTTTTGGTGAAGGACCAGCTAGGGCATTGGAATTTGCATTAAATTTAGCTGAGGAAATGGGCTTTACAACTAAAAATTTTGACAATTATGCTGGCCATGCTGATTTAGGAGAAGGTGAAGAAATTGTTGGAGTATTAGTCCATTTGGATGTGGTGCCCGAGGGGGATGGTTGGATATATCCTCCTTATGGAGCAGAAATTCATGATGGAAGAATTTATGGTAGAGGCACCAATGACGATAAAGGACCTGCAATAGCTTGTATGTATGCTATGAAAGCATTAAAAGAATCAGAAGTTAAATTAAATAAAAAAATTAGAATCATATTTGGCACTAATGAGGAAACTGGATGGGGTTGTATGAAACATTATTTTAAACATGAAAAGGCGCCAAATATGGCTTTTACCCCTGATGCAGAATTTCCTGTAATACATGGGGAAAAGGGTATTATTATTTTTGATTTGGTGAAAAATATAGATTTAAATGAACAAGAAAACATTATAGTAAAAAGTATAAAAGGTGGTAATGCTCCAAATATGGTGCCAGATTATTGTGAAGCAGTCATTGAAGGGGAAGATTTATCAATAGTAGAAGAAAAATTAAATAAATTTATTAAAGAAAAAAATTATCCATTGAGCATGGAAAAAGACGGTAACAACATTAAAATAATTGCTAAGGGTATTTCTGCCCATGGGAGTACTCCAGAAAAAGGAGAAAATGCAATTAGTTATTTAATGGGATTTTTAGGGGAAATACTATATAAAAATAGTGGAATATACGATTTTGTAAATATGTATAATGAAAAAATTGCATTTAAACATCATGGGGAAAATATTGGTTGTGGTTTTGAGGATGATGTTTCTGGTAAGCTTAATTTCAATCCAGGAATGATTAAAGTAGATGAAAAACAAGCTAAATTAACCATAAATGTAAGATATCCAATTAAGTCCAGTGCCCATGAAGTATATAAAGGTATAAGAAATAGTTTGTCTGGCACAGGTATTAAACTTATAGAAGATAAAAGTGATACTAAACCATTATATATACCAAAGGATAATTTCTTAGTTGAAAAACTAATGAAAGTTTACAGAGAACAAACTGGAGATATAGATTCTGAGCCTATTACTATAGGAGGAGGCACTTATGCCAGAGCCATGGATAATGCAGTAGCTTTTGGTCCCCTATTCCCAGGACAAGAGGAAGTGGCTCATCAAAAAAATGAGTATATTTCCATAGAGGATTTAATAAAACTTACGAAAATATATGCCCATGCACTATATGAACTGGCAAAGTAATAGTTAAATAATATAAAATACATTTGACAAAATATATTTTCTAACATATAATAACAATGGCAGTTAAATAAAAATTTTAAGTAGAAGTATCCGCTTCTCACCTTATAGCTAAGGCTCATAAGGTTATATACAGATAAAAAATGGTTTTTT
>JAAZMA010000095.1 GCA_012799055.1 Tissierellia bacterium | reverse complement strand
TTATATTCTTTAATTATATCTGGTATAATTCTTAATCCCGTTTTTTTATAATTTTTCCCTTCTATATTTAAATTGTAATGCCCACTTGGAAAATACTTATTAAATTCATAATATTGGTCATCAAGAATACTTTTTAGCATAAACTCCCATATATTGTTCAAGTTTTCCAGATAATATAGATTAGCATTTGTGGATACCCTATCCAATCTTCTATTGTTATCATTAATAATATATAATAATTTAATTACTTTTCTTTCCCTATCACTATACATACTAGTTCTAAAGCTATCCAATGTTCTTCTGATATTTATAGTTTTCCTATTTTTTTCAATGCTATTTCTATATTGTCCATGTATATTTATTTTTAATCCCGTTGCTCTTTCTATTTCTAACAAATGTATTCCATATATTATTGCTAGCGGATGATTATACTGTATATTTTTATTAGTAAATAAGGGATTATTATATAAAAAATTATTTTCTGATATTAAAAGGTTACTTTTATTAATAGTTTTGTTCCAATTTAGTCTCCCCTTTATATTTTGATTTGTCTTTATTTCAGTAAATAGAAAAGGTCCCAGCTCCATATAATCCATTAATAGTAAATAATAAGCCTCGAATATAGAGTACATATACTCTTCTTTTTGGCTAATCCCTATATTTTGTAAGTATTCTTCCTTAAGTTCTTTAGTGCTATTCTTATACTTTCTTAAAAGTTTAAAATATTTTATCTTTTCCTTGGTTTTCTCCTCTTTATCCAAGTTCTTATCTTTAATAAATGAGGGCAATATTAATTCTAATTTGTTATTTCTTATCTCAAATCCGATTCTATTTTCCTTATCAATCCCTTTCATAGCCTTCTCCACCGTCATCTATATTGTCTTCAGCTATTTTTATACTATTTATGAATTCATTATTGAATATACCTTTACTATATAAGCTTCTTATATCATCAAATGTTTTTATTTCTTCTTTGAATATGACTTGGGGATCGTATCTAAAAACATCAAACCATAAATAAGATATTACTTTTCCTAAAAATTCAGATTTTGATAAACTATTTCCAACAAACCACTGACCTATTTGTTTATCGTCTACACCAGTATAGTTTACTATTTCCTTATTACTAGATTTAATAAAATCTAGCCATTTAATATCTTTATATGGTTCTGGTAAGTATAAATCAGATAGTTTATCCTCATCATAATTTATATAGATATACTCCATATCCCATCTTCTTTTAAAAGCCGAATCCATAGGATATAAAGATTGGTCTGATGTATTCATAGTAGAGTAAATGTATAAATTACTAGGTATTACAAATCCTCTCTTGAACCTCTTATTCCAATCTTCCTCTTCCCAGCCTAATTCTTTTTTAATGTGTTCCTTCATTTCAGCAGATATATCTATTGAATATTCTGATTCACCATAGTATTGACTATTTACATTATTTATTCTATCTAGTAGCTGAAAAACATCTCCAAAAATAGCAGTACTATTACCTCTATTAATTTCTTCGATTATTAATAAAGCATTTTCTGGAGCTTTTTGATTATCTACTTCTCCTAATTTTAATGCATTTATTATTGCTTTTGTAAATGGTCCAGGTACAAAGTCATAGTAAACAAAAGCTTTCTCATTAGTTGTCACAGAACTACTTGGATATCTAATTTCACCTACTATCTTTTCATATGCAACTACTGGTTTATATTGACCTACAAATTCGTAATATGAATATTCGGGATGAAAAGTTATTCTTGTTATATTTTCTTCTTTTACATTGATTAAATTTAGCTTAGTCTTTATGCTATAACTTTTCCCTACCCCTGGAGGACCAAATAGGATTTTATTTCTTGAATAGGTTAATTGCTCCATATCCTCGGATGCTCTATCTATCTCATCTAGTTCCCCGTCATCTTCAGCATTCACATCACTATCTTGTATATTAAACATTAATTTAGCCAAATCGTTAATAGATATATATTCATATTTATAATCACTAAGGCTACCAAAATATTCTGGATTCTCATCTTGAAGTTCTTTAATAGAAAAAGCTAATTCATTATGTACATTATATCCGTTGCTAAATCTTTCTGGATCAAATAATGGTCCTATTACTCCTATTACCGTAGTATTTAAACTAACATTACCATTAGATTTTATAGCTGCATGACAAGTATCGTATGTTCTTTTAAATCTATCCTTGTATTTGTCTCCCTTAGACTCATAAGCCCTTTCAAAATCTACTTTATTATATAATTGTTTAAAGTTTTCATTTGCTATAGTTAGGATTTCTGCATCTTTAACAATTACATCTATAAAGTTTTTATCCAATTTTCTAGGATATAGTTTAAAACTTCCCCCTCGCCCTAATGTTTCTTCTAGTTTAAGTGCAATTTCTTTTCTAGCATCACTTATTTGTTTTACAATTTTTATTTTACATTCCATATCTTATCCCCTCCTCATCTTACGTCCTTCTTTCTGTCCAATGCTCACATTGTTTCAATACTATTTCCAATGCTTCTTTTACTCCTTTAAACCTAGATTGCGGACTTCTACTCCAACAGTAGATTTCATCAATTTCATCTGAGTTTACACTTGATGAAATTGGGGGTTACTCCCACCCGACTTTTATGGATTTGTTCTATTTTTGAATGTGTATACTTCAAACTACTAATTATATCATCCCAACTTATATCCTCAGCATATTTATTCCTATCTTGATATCTTGTCCAACGCCTTTTAATTCAAGGCTATTTCTAATTAAATTAATATATCCTTCGCTCGATTCTATATATGCCATAGAATTTCTTTCTAGTCACTTTTCTTCCAAAACCTTAAAAAAATCATCCTTATCTATTTTCTCTTTAACAAATGAAGGAACAATAAGCTTTTTACAGTAATGAGCAATTTTAGGGAATCTTATTTTGTATTTGATATTAAAATCTCGAGAAAATTATTCTGTCTTTGTCTGTCATTTAAAGATCAAATATATTGTCTTGCCCCTTTGCTTTTCTCATATTATTCCACCTCCAAACTTTAAATTTATGTAAAAAATATATATTATATAATGTTTGAATCTTATGCTCGTGCCATTATTATAGCTTATTTGGAAATAATAATGTGCTAATATTATTTATAGTCCTATCATTAGAGGGCAGGCACATGGGTCTGCCCCTACGCATACTGTGATATATTCTATATCATACTCCAAGAATTAATTGTTTATTTACTATTTTATACTCCGTACATACTTTCCTATTTTAAATGTAATTATTCTTTACCCTTTTCATTATGTGAGAACTTAGCATCCAGATCTTCTCTACTTATTGGTTCCCCTACATTACCACTTGCATCCATTAAATTATATAGAACTCCGTCATCTCCTGTCACAACTATATCAAATGGTCCTGCATAGTATACAGGATTTGTGGTAAGTATGTCTAATGGTAGATTCGTCTTCGCAATTAAAGATTTTAGAAGACTAAAGCCTTCCTTATTAGGTTCTAAAATCTCTCCTGATTTATTATCTATTATCGCATATCCCTTTAATATATTATTTTCATTAGAAAATTCCAGATATTTAGCAACTACATTGTTTTTATTATCTAGCAAATCAATTTCTTCTGAGATTTGTACTTTTTCATTGAACTCCAATATATCCTTTTCAATTATATTTTCAATTGATTTTTCTAATGAAAGGTTTTTAGTTGTGTTGTTTTCATTTTCAGGATTTGTTAATAGCCCTATTGCAAAAATTGATACTACAACGATACTTATTAATATAATCCAAAAACTCGGTTTCTTATAATTTAACATGTTTTCTACCTCCTTTTTGTATTATTCTCTCCAAATCCAATTAATAAGGACCACTCCTTTCAAAATTTCATTATAAGCAAAATAGAATTTATACAGTATAATCTATGTTTGCTATTCTTGCCTTTAATTGCATTATATCCTCCTTACTTACCTCACAATATATAATAGTTACGAATTAATCCAACAAAATTTACCCCTAACCCTAATCTAGGTTTATCCAGTATCT
Source organism: Tissierellia bacterium (assembly GCA_012799055.1). Classification (GTDB taxonomy): domain Bacteria; phylum Bacillota; class Clostridia; order Tissierellales; family Tepidimicrobiaceae; genus JAAZMA01. The sequence goes on along the minus strand of JAAZMA010000095.1, from coordinate 2,495 downwards.
TTGTATAACTGCGCTTTCTTCTAATATTTCATTTTCCAATATTCCACCATTATTGATAATGGTCTTCGCTGATGCAATATTATCTTTATCACAGGTAATTAGGACTCTTTCAATATTTAATTTCATACATTCTATTAAAGCTAATGCTAACATCTCAGTTGCATACCCCTTCTGTCTTTCTGATTTTCTAACACTATAGCCAATATGTCCACCAAAATTTAATAAATAATCATTTAAACGATGTCTAATATCAATCATACCAATCAAACGACCATCATCATTAGAAATTGCTATAAATGTAGTCGCTGGGACTAAACCCTCCCTTACAGTTTCTTCTTTCAAATTATCACAAACTGCCTTATACCATTCCTCAAAAGTTTTAGAATTTCTTAAACCGCCAGTCCCATCCATGCTATCCTTATTTTCAATGAATTCTTTTTTATAATTTATAATTTCATCTTCATATTCTACAGTTGGTAAAACTAATTTTAATCTACTCATGGTTCTTCCCTCCCATTATGTAAAGTAAATAATATTTATTACTATCCATTTTTCAAGAATGGATGATATTTTATCAATAATTGCTCTATTTCTATAATCTTCATGATATTTTATGCCTATATAATCTCTCTATGCAATGCATTAATAATATAAATTCCGCCTATTAATCCATTCTGCCAAAATAATTAAAATATTTTTAGGATAGAACTTCAAACCCATTGATTTATCTACATCTTATGCTCGTATTATTATAGCACATTCCCCTATACATCAATTATTTAAACTACATACAATCTCTATGTATTACAGCCTCAAAATTGTGTTATCAAAAATAATATAATATCTCTTTCTAATTATATATCTTATCACTAAGGAGGTTATCTCGCTATTTCTATATTTAAAGCCTAAAAAATTTTAAGATATTTCGAAAGCAAACCAAAATATTTTTCACTATATCTATGAAACGTACCTTTGTGTATCATATCTCTTAATTCTTCTACAGTTACCCATTTAACATCACATACTTCTTCCTTTTGCAACTTAATATCCTCTAGATTTATTTCTTGTTTAACCACCCAAATATCAGTAAAATCACTATTTCATTTATGTCTAATAGGTTTATATATTGGTTGAATATCAATTCCTAATTCTTCTTTTGTTTCCCTACATGCAGCTGTAATACTATCTTCTCCTTGTATTGCTGATCCTCCTGTAATTGCCCACTTTCCCGGAGCAAATTTTAAATTATTTGGCCTCTTTTGAATTAATATTTCTCCTTTATCATTGATAATCCATATATGGACTACTAGGTGGTATTCACCCTCCTTAAGGATCTCCCCTCTATCAATAGTTTTCCCAGTTATATTCCCTCTCTCGTCTAATACATCCCATATTTCCATAAAATTCCCCTTTCATTTTTGTATCCATGCCATTCTTTCTAAAGCTTATTAATTGGCCTTACCATTGTTAAGTATAATTTGTTTGATTTTATTAACATAATTTCTATACTATTACTTAGCCTAATAAATCTTTTATCTTTACCTCTCATAAGCAATATACCAGATACTATTACCAATAAAACCACATTTTCTATATAAATTTATCGGATTATTGATATTATTACAATCTCCAGATACTGTCGCAAATCTTGCTTTTCCTTTCATTCTGGTCAATAATTCACAGACTAAAGCTTTTCCAAAGCCTTTTCTCCTATATTCAGGCAAAACTTGTATCCATTCTAATATTCCTTCATTCATATAGGGATCCAAGTCAGCCATGCCAAATGCTACAGATATATTCTCCTTATTATTAATTTCATCAACAAATACCCATAGATTCTTTTCATATACCTCACTTTTTAAATACCCTTTTAAGGTCTCTTTTGTTATATCTATATTGGAATAAGATAATTCTATTATCTTTAAGGCTACGTCATAATCCTTCTCACTATCAGGATTAAAGGTTCTAAATTTATAACCTTTAGATAAATTGGGGATATCTATTTGTTCTAAAGGATGTTTAATTCTAAAAAACTTATCTACCTTTCTAAAATTTTCTTTCATATTCTCTGGTAATTTAATCCACTCATCCTCATGAAATATTTTGATATAATCTGGTTTTTGAAATGTGTTCTCTTTCCAATGAGGTAATGATGAATAATCACAGGGATTTCTTTGATAAGATAGCTGAAGTTTACCTGCTTCAATCCAAACTATATTATTTTCATCCATTTTCTCACACCCCATCAAAATTTAATACTATTATTACAAAATAAGGTGGCTATAAATGATTTTAACCACCTTATTTTGCATTGATTTTTCCTTATCTTATCACAGATCCCCTATTAGCCTGAATTTCAGCATCCAAATCCATAAAAGAAAATACTAAATTATAAGCATCCTCTACATTTGGATCAATATATCCAGTATCTATAAAGCCAATTTTTTTATAAAGTTTAATAGCATTAACATCTTCCTTTTTTACACAAACTTCTA
>JAAZMA010000154.1 GCA_012799055.1 Tissierellia bacterium | reverse complement strand
CCAAGGGATTTTTCCTCTAGGGTAGTAATACCTCCCTCCTTATTACCAGGGGAAGGATTCTCATATATAGGTTGTTTATGTTCAATAAAATATTCTTTGAAATCATTAATAAGATTTACAATCTTATTGAAAACTTCTTGGTTCTCCCCACGATTCATTAGTATTGTCTCTGCTCCAAACATTTCTGGTACTTCTGTTAATATAGTTGTTCCCCCTTGGGAAATAAGGAAGTCGGAGAAAGCACCTACCAATGGATTAGCAGTTATCCCAGATAATCCATCAGAACCTCCACACTTTAAGCCTATCTTTAATTCAGAAATGGAAACTGCTTCCCTTTTATCCTTTCCCATCTCTTTATAAAGTTCCTTTAATAGCTTAACTCCCTCTTGTACCTCATCAGAAACTTCTTGAGTCACTAGAAATTTTACCCTATCTTCATCATATTCCCCCAAGTTCTCCTTGAAGGCAGAGATATAGTTATTCTCGCAACCCAATCCTAATACCAGCACACCACCACCATTAGGATGCTTTACAACATCTGATAATATTTTTCTAGTATTATCATGATCATCTCCTAATTGAGAACAACCATAATTATGCTTAAATACTTCAATAGCATCTATTCCTTCAATATGGACTTCTTCTTTAAATTTTTTGATAATCATCTCAGCAATTCCATTCACACAGCCAACAGTGGGTACAATCCAAAGTTCATTTCGGATGCCTACATCACCATTTCTTCTACGGTATCCATTAAAGGTCAAATTTTTATTGTCTTCTACAATATCCTTTAATGCTTGGTTAAACTCATATTCACTGACACCATCTAGATTAGTCTTAGTATTATGGGAATGAATCCACTCTCCCTTTAGTATAGGCTTTGTAGCATGTCCTATAGGTGCCCCATATTTTAAAATATCTTCTCCTACTTTAATATCCTGTTTAGCCAGTTTATGGCCTCTTTTTACATCTTCCTTTAGCTGAATTTCTGTATCATTAACAAGAATTTTCTTTCCTTTAGCTAAATCTGTTAAAGCCACAATTACATTGTCAAGGTCATTAATTTGAATAAATTCCTTCATATTATTTCATCACCTCTTGTAGGGCTGCCTTCATTCCTTGTTTTTCAATAATAAATAGATACTTAGTTACAGCTTCCGTTAAACCAGAAATTTCATTTAAATTCATCTTCCAAACTTTTTCATTGGCTAAAATTGTTGTTACAATATACTCCAAATAATTTTCTGTGTCATTGTAGCCCTTCCAGAGTTTATCATATAATTCTAAAATATCTGCATCATCAGATAGAGGAATACCCTCACCATTTCTTTTTCCCTTATAAAAAGCAATTAATGCGGCCAAAGAAAAGGTTAATTTTGCAGGTAATTCATTTTTTCTATTTTTGTATTCTAAAATAGATGGAAGTACCCTTGTTTCAAATTTTGACATAGAGTTTAGTGAGATGCTTATTAACTCATGTCTAATAAAAGGATTTTTAAAACGATCTAATACTGCATTTGCAAAGGACTCTAATTCTTCCTGTGGTAAATCTAATGTTGGTATAATTTCATCAAAAATAGTTTCTTTTACAAATTTTCCAATAATATCATCTTCTACAGCTTCCCTTACGGTATCTATACCATAGAGATAAGCTACGGGTACCATACTGGTATGGGCACCATTTAATATTCTTACTTTTCTTGTTCTATAAGGAGCCATATCTTGGACAAATAATACATTTAAACCTATTTCATCGGCAGGAAATTCCTTCTGTACTTCAGCAGGCCCTTCAATTACCCAAAGGTGAAAATGTTCGGCTTCTACTACTAAATTATCTTCATAGCCCAGTTCTTTATGGATTTCTTGGATTCTTTCCCTAGGATATCCTGGAACAATCCTGTCTACTAAACTATTGCAAAAAATATTTGCCTCAAGTATCCATTCTTTAAAGTCTGCTTCGAGATTCCAAAGTTCCACAAACTTTAACACTGTTTCTTTAAGAATATCACCGTTTCTATCTATTAGCTCACAAGGAATTAAAATCAGACCCTTTTCTTTATCACCATTAAAGGTTTTGTATCTATGGTATAATAATGCAGTTAATTTACCGGGAAAACTCTTTTGAGGTCTGTCCTCTAATCTATCTCTTTCATCGAAGGTAATTCCTGCCTCTGTAGTATTAGAAATAACAAATCTTAATTCAGGATTTTCGGCTATTTCTAAATATTCATCATAATCAGTGTAGGCATTAATACCTCTGGTAATGGAGTTAATAACAGTATGCTCACTTACTGCCCTACCATCTTTAATTCCGTTAAGGTATAATGTGTAAAGTCCATCCTGTTGGTTGAGAATGTCCACTAAGCCTTTATCTATAGGTTGGACTACTACAACACCACTATTGAAATCTAATTCCTTGTTAAGTTTATCTATTTTCCAGTCTACAAAGGCTCTTAAGAAATTTCCTTCACCAAACTGTAGTATCTTCTCTGGATATTTTTTATATTCTTTATAAATGCTTTTGTTTAGTTTCACTTCTTTACCCTCCTCTAATTTAAATTTTGGATATAGGGTTCTTATTAATCAAATTTAATTAAAACTTTTAACTGAGAAGCCGCATTATTTGTTAAAATTTCAAAGGCTTCTGTTGCTTCATCTATTGTAAATACATTTGTGACTATATTCTCTATATCAGTGCCAACTTTTCCATTAGATACTAAGTCAATAAGAGGTTCAAAGTCCTTTAAACTATTTCTTGAACCATAGATATCTAATTCTTTTTTCAACAATATTGAATGATTAAAGGTAGTTTCTCCTTTACCATTTCCTATTAGTATTATTTTTCCTGCAAAGGCTACACTATCTATACAATTTAAAAATGTTTGTGGTAATCCTGCAGCTTCTATACATACATCCATTCCATTGGAATTAGTAATTTCTTTTACCCTTTTTTCAAGGTTGTCCTTGGAAACATTGATAGTTCCGTCAGCACCCATTTCTTTTGCCTTTTCTAATCTTTCTTCAAAAACATCGGCAATATATACTTCGGCACCTCTTAGCTTAGCAGATACCATGGCAAATATGCCTATTGCCCCAGCACCAAATACTAAAACTTTGTCCCCTTTTTGAACATCTCCCCTATTGATGGCATGATAGCTAATAGAAAAAGGTTCTATCAAAACTAATTGTTTTGCCTCTAAACCATTACCTTTATAGATTCTTTCTATAGGCATGGTTATATATTCGGCAAAAGATCCATCTCTTTGAACACCCATAGTTTCATTGGATTCACAACAATTTACCTTGCCTCTTTCACAAGAATAGCAACTGCCACAATTAAAATAAGGGTTGGCAGTAACAATCATGCCCTTTTCCAATCCTAAATCATTTTCCTCTATCTCTACAATTTCAGCAGAAAATTCATGTCCAGGAATTCTAGGATAACTGGCAAAGGGTTGATTACCAGTATAGGTAGCCACATCTGAACCACAAATACCACAATATTTTATTTTAAGTAATGCCTCACCTTTTTTAGGAGTAGGTATTTCCTTCTCTACTAATTCTATCTTACCAGGTTCTTTTACTTCGATTACCTTCATTGTCTTCATAATTTATTGCCTCCTTTTAATATATTTTCTAAAAAATCTAAGCCCAAAATCCTACTAATAAATTTTCATTACTGCTGCTTTACGAGCGTTGGTTAAATGTATTTTTATAGTCTCATCAATTTTATCCAAATCTTTGGAAATCAAGGCATCAATAATAGCATAATGTTCAGGTTTAGATCTTTTTTCCACATCATCTATGACCAAAGTAGACATGACGCGGATTCTATAATCTAAATCAAATATCTCATTAGCAAATTTTATCAAATGCTGGTTATTTCCAGACTCAATAATATATTTATGAAATGCTATATCTAAATCAAAATACTCCATAGCACTAGAATTTTCTAAGCTAAAGGGAATCTTCTCAAATTTTTTCTTTAACCCAAGTAAATATTCCTCTGACATATGGCTACATGCAATTTTAGCTACCTGAGGTTCTATAATTTCTCTTACCTGAAATACTTCATGTATATCCTTAAGGGTTATGGGAGAAACAATAATACCTTTTCTAGGATAAATAGTTACAAACTTCTCATGATTCAATCGTAGTATTGCCTCCCTAACTGGCGTTCTACTTATTCCTAGTTCTAATGCAATTTCTGATTCTATTAAAGGAGTTCCTGGCATTAATTCACATTTAATAATTTTATTTTTTATTAAGTTGTATGCTTTTTCCTTCAATGGTATACGTTTTGTGTTTACATTTTCCAATGAATTATCCCCCTAATTTAT
>JAAZMA010000224.1 GCA_012799055.1 Tissierellia bacterium | reverse complement strand
ATATTCTGGAACTTCTGGTGGTGCTTCAGAAAAAATCGTATTAAAATGTTTTACAATTTTTTTATGCAAAATTTCATTACTCATCTTTTACACCTTCTTTATCATAAAAAGAATGATTAAAAGCTTTTACATCTTGTGGTATCTTATACTGTTCGTCTTCTATTTCAGAATAGCTTAGGTATAACTGATTCATGTCTAAGACTTGAATTAAGACTTCTTTCCTCTCTTCTAAAGAAAGAGCATGATACCCTTCATCTTTTGAACTAACTCTTTCTAAATCAACCTTAAAATTCAAATAAGCACTTTCTTTCATGGTGGAAAGTACTTTTTCTAATTCTGCTTCATTACTAGCCTGTTGAATATCTTTTACATACCTTTCATTCAAACTAGCTAATTCAGCATAAACAAAGCTTCCTCCACCATCCCAATTAACGGCATTAGATATGCCTGACTTTTCGCCATCTAATATACTTTTCATTCTTTTTAAAGCAATTTTGTCAACATAGTCCATTTGTTCAACACCAATATATTGTCTATTCATTTTATGAGCGACCGCTGCTGTTGTGGCACTTCCTAAAAAAAAGTCTAAAACAATATCATTCTCTTCTGTTACCATATCTATAATTCTATATAACAATTTCTCTGGCTTTTTTCCGGCTGGAAAAGATACTCCCCCTTCATTTTGAGAGTTATTAAAATCTATATCATCCCAAAAATCACAAACTAACTTAGATATTCTTTTTTCCTTACTATTCTTAACAAGAACTTCATTCATGGAATTAGATAAAAATGACATTCTCCTGCCATTATAAGCATATTGAATATTTTCCCCACTATTATATTTTATTGGTAAATCACGATTTTCTTTTTTTAAGCTTTTTTCTCTTATATCTTCAGGCATACTTTTTCCTGTTTGAAAAATATTATCTGAATTTTTATAAACAAAATCAACAAATTTCCCATCATTTAAAGAATATTGATTAATAGGTGTTTCTTTAGTATATATACTTTCTTCATGTAGTACATCTTTTAAGGATTTTACTATGTTTTTTTCCCTATCTAAATATAAATTAAAATGAGAATCCCATTTTTTTGTTTCTGTATATTGTGGTTTTACTTCTAATTCATCCATCTTATAAACTAGAATATGGTCTTTAGTTTTTATAATTGTTTTATCTCGATGTGCTGTTTTTAAACCGCTTGGTGTCGAAGATAAAATAGATATTGAATTTACAAAGTTACTTCTTCCAAACACCTCATCTGATAATACTTTTAAATATCCATGTTCATTATCATCACAATGAACAAAAATAACCCCATCTCTTCGAAGAAGTTTCTTAGCAACTTCAAGCCTATTTTTCATAAATGTTAACCAAGTAGAATGATTAAACTTATCATTATATTTAAAAGAATCATTACCTGTATTAAATGGTATATCTATATATATTAACTTAACTTTATTTTCAAACCTTTCTTTTAAACTATATAAAGCAATTAAATTATTTCCTCTAATTATAAGATTATCAGTATCGTTAAATTGGGTTATATCATAAGCTCCATTTCTATCATATTTCTTAATACTTGTAAGTATCTTTGGAGATAACAAAGTATCAATTTCTTCTTTTGCCAGTACATTATGATAATATATTTCTTTCTTTCCTTGTTCTTCTTTTGTCATTCCACCTTCAAGAACACTGTCTTTATGAGGAAAATCTAAAACAACATCTGTATTGTAATTTAAATATTTACCTTCGCTTGTTAACCCAATTTCATTAGAATATTTTGTATAGCTATTTTCCCAATAATTTT
>JAAZMA010000205.1 GCA_012799055.1 Tissierellia bacterium | reverse complement strand
TGCTATAAGAATGCCTATATGTATATTGTTAATTTTAATTATTGTCTCTGGATTATAACTTTTAATTCATATTTTATATAATCCCAAGTAATATTTGAATAAAAACTAAAAAATAATATAAATAGAAGAAAAGAAGTCTTATTCCCCTTAAAAATTGCAATTACCCCAATGAACCCAAGTGAACCTGCTAATATATTTTTAATCATCTTCTTTCTCACTATTTCCCCTCTTCCAATAATAACTGTATTTATTATATTATATACAAAAGGGGAATAATAAAGTAAACCAGATTCAAATTGGGGATGCATATAGAAAAAGCTTATGGCTTTCGCCATAAGCTTTTTTATATATTAATCTTCTGCCATTTTCTTATATTTTTCGTATTTTTCCTTAGCATCTTGTTCTGCAGCTTTAAATAATTCTTCAGCTTCTTCTGGGAAGAATCGTTTCAATGAGGTGTATCTTACTTCTGATTCTAAGAAATCCATAAATGGTTCTGTTGGTTCTTTAGAATCTAATACAAATGGATTTTTACCCTCATCTTTTAATCTTGGGTCAAATCTATATAGATGCCAGTATCCTGTGTCTACTGCTTTCTTTTCTTGTTTAATACTAGTTCCCATACCTGTTCTAATACCATGATTTATACATGGTGCATAAGCTATGATTAGGGATGGTCCGTCATAGGATTCTGCTTCTCGTAATGCTTTTACTAATTGATTCATATTAGCACCCATAGCTACTTGAGCCACATATACATATCCATAGGATGCAGCTATCATACCTAGATCTTTCTTTCTTACTTTCTTACCAGATGCTGCAAATTTTGCCACTGCTGCCCTTGGTGTAGATTTTGAAGATTGGCCACCTGTATTAGAATATACTTCTGTGTCAAATACTAATACATTTACATTTTCACCAGAAGCCAATACATGGTCTAGTCCACCAAAGCCTATATCATAAGCCCAACCGTCTCCACCAAATATCCAGATAGATTTTTTAATTAGATAGTCTTTTAATTCAGCTATTTCTTTTAATATTTCATTTCCTCTTTCATTATCTAATTCTCTATCTAATCTTGGTATTATAAGTCCTGCTGCTGCTTTTGATGCTTTTGGATCGTCTTTTCCTTCTAGCCAAGATTTAAATGCCATGTTTAAATCTTCATCTAAATCTAATTCTATAAATTCATTCATTAAGTTTTCTAGTTTTTCTCTTATTTGTTTAACGGCTACTGCCATACCATAACCATATTCTGCATTGTCTTCAAATAGTGAGTTAGCCCAAGCGGGTCCTCTGCCATCTTTGTTTGTACAATATGGTGTAGATGGTGCTGAAGCTCCCCAAATAGATGAACAACCAGTAGCATTAGCTATAATCATTCTGTCTCCAAATAATTGAGTTACAAGTTTTGCATAAGGTGTTTCACCACAACCTGCACAAGCTCCTGAGAATTCAAATAATGGTTGTTTAAATTGACTGTTCTTTATATTATTTGCTTCAACTAAATCTTCTTTTGGTTCTACTTCTTCTATTGCATATTCCCAATGCTTAGATTGTAATTCATATTCTTCTTCAAATGGTTTCATAACTAATGCTTTTTCTTTAGCTGGACAAACATCTGCACAATTTCCACAACCAGTACAATCTAATGGAGATATTTGAATACGGAATTCCAAACCTTCTAAACCTTTTCCTATGGCTTTTTTAGTTTCAAAGGTTTCTGGTGCATTCTTTTTCTCTTCCTCATCTAATAAGAATGGTCTTATTACTGCATGTGGACATACATAGGAACATTGATTACATTGTATACAATTTTCCATTATCCAATGAGGAACTTCTACTGCTATACCACGTTTTTCATAAGCGGCAGTACCATGTGGAAATACTCCATCTTCTCTACCTACAAATGTACTTACAGGTAATTTATCTCCTTCTTGTCTATTCATTGGTATTACAACATCTCTTATGAATTCTGGTACTTCTTTTTCTTCTTTTATTTCTTCATCTTTTGCATTTTTCCAAGTTTCAGGTATATCTATTTTAACTAATTTTTCTATTGCCATATCTACTGCTTTATTATTCATTTCAACTACATTTTCCCCATATTTACCATAATCTCTTTGGATTGAGGATTTTAAATGAGCTATAGCCTCATCTAATGGAAGTACTTCTGCTAATTTGAAAAATGCAGATTGCATTATCATATTAGTTCTTCCACCTAGTCCTACTTCACTGGCTAATTTAGTAGCATCTATGGTGTAGAAGTTAATATTGTGTTCTGCTAAATATCTTTTCATGGAAGCTGGTAGATTTTCTTCTAGTTCTTTTTCATCCCATATACAATTTAATAGGAATGTTCCACCATCTTTAAGTCCTGATAGTAAATCATATTGATATACATAGGATTGTTTTGAACAAGAAATAAAGTCAGCTTCATCTATTAAATATGTGGATTTTATTGGTTCATGACCAAATCTTAAGTGGGATATAGTTACACCACCAGATTTTTTACTGTCATAGGAGAAATATCCTTGAGCATACATATCTGTGTCATCACCAATTATCTTAATAGCAGTTTTATTTGCTCCTACAGTTCCATCTGAGCCAAATCCCCAGAATTTACATCTAATAGTCTTTTCTGGTTCTGTGTTTATTTTCTCTTTTATTTCTAAGGATGTATGAGTTACATCATCTACTATACCTATAGTAAATCTATCCTTTGGATTGTCTTCTTTTAGATTATCAAATACTGCTTTTATTTGATCTGGAGTAGTGTCTTTTGAACCTAATCCATATCTTCCACCTACTATTACTGGATTTAAGTCAGAATTATAAAATATACTTTTTACATCTAAATGTAATGGTTCTGCTATTGCACCTTTTTCTTTAGTTCTATCTAATACAGCTATTTTCTTAACTGTCTTTGGCAATACGTCGAAGAAATATTTAGGTGAAAATGGTCTATATAAATGAACTTCAATTACTCCTACCTTTTCTCCTTTTTCCATTAAATAATCTATTGTTTCTTCTATGGTTTCTGTTACAGAACCCATAGCAACTATTATTCTTTCTGCCTCTGGATGACCATAGTAATTAAATGGTCTATAATCTCTACCTGTAATTTTATTTATTTCCTTCATATAGTCATTTACAACTTCTACTATATTTTCATAATATGGATTTGCTGATTCTAATGCTTGGAAATAAATATCAGGATTTTGGGCTGTTCCTTTGGTATATGGTTTTTCTGGATTTAAGGATCTATTTCTAAACTCATTTAAAGCTTCATAATCTATTAATTTTTCTAAGTCTTCATAGTCCATTACTTCAACTTTTTGAATTTCATGGGATGTTCTAAATCCATCAAAGAAATGTACAAAGGGTACTCTGCCTTTAATAGCAGCTAAGTGAGCTACTCCTGCTAAATCCATTACTTCTTGAACAGAGCCAGATGCCAATAGTGCAAAGCCTGTTTGTCTTGTTGCCATAACATCTTGATGATCTCCAAATATACTTAATGCATGGCCTGCAATTGCTCTGGCAGATACATGAAATACTGCTGGTAGCAATTCCCCTGCCATTTTATACATATTAGGAATCATAAGTAATAATCCTTGAGATGCAGTAAATGTAGTAGTTAAAGCACCAGCTGATAGAGACCCATGAACTGCCCCTGCTGCCCCTGCTTCTGATTGCATTTCTGTAACTAATACTTCTTGACCAAAAATATTTTTTCTACCATGGGCTGACCATTCATCAACTAACTCTGCCATAGTGGATGAAGGTGTAATTGGATATATTGCAGCAACATCTGTGAAAGCATAGGCTACATGAGCAGCTGCAGTATTCCCATCCATGGTTTTCATAACTCTTGCCATTAGTATAACCTCCTTCTGTATTGTTTATTTTTAGACAATGGAAACCAATATAAAGGTTATTCCCCAAAATTAGCCCTATAATTGCTAATCTATAATATAATGTCTATAAAATATTATATCTATAATTATTATCCTACAAATAAAGTATAATAAACATATTTAATAAAGTCAACCTGTTTAATCCATAGTGTTATGACTTCTTTCATTCATCTGTGATTTAATCTTATTATTTAATTCTACTGCTGCATTATATCCTAATTTTTTCTGTCTTGTATTTCTTGCAGCTACTTCTACAATCATGGCTAAATTTCGACCTGGTTGCACTGGAATAGTTAATTTGGGTATTTTAATATCTAATAATTCCATATATTCTTCGTCTAATCCTACTCTATCGTATTCCTTATTTTCATCCCAAAATTCTAATTCTATAATTAAATCCACAAACTCGTTTTTTTTCACTGCTCCAACTCCATAAAGTCTTTCAATATCTAATATTCCTATACCTCGAACCTCCATAAAATGTCTAATTATACCTGGAGCCTCACCACTTAATCGATTTTCCACTTGTTTTATTTCTACCACATCATCTGCTACTAGTCTATGACCCCTTTTTATTAATTCTAAGGCAGTTTCAGATTTTCCTACTCCAGATTTTCCCATAATTAGTACTCCCATACCATAGACCTCCATTAAAACTCCGTGGACTGTAGTTTCTGGTGCCAATTCTAGATCCAAATAATTTATCAATATATTAATAAATTTAGTAGTAGAATGTGGTGTACGTAAAATAGTTCGATTATATTTTTTACCTAATTCTATTATTTCAGGGAAAACTTCCATATTCCTTGAAATAATTAAGGCTGGAATAGGATATTTAAATATTTTCTCAAATCGCCTATATCGTACATCTTTAGATAAATCACTGCAATAATGCCATTCTACATTGCCTAATATTTGTAATCTATCATAAGCAAATTTATCCATATATCCTGCCAATTGTAATCCAGGTCTATTTATTTCTGAAGCAATAATTTTTTCTTTCTCAATATTTTTAGCCTCAAATATTGTTTCCAAACCCAAATCTTTTATTATTTTATCTAAGGTAATATAATTCATTGTTTTACTCCCCCTCATTTCCCCTAAAATGCTTGAATAAATCTTTAGCTACCTTTTTATTCATGCTTTCTACTTGAGACAACTCCTCTATAGAAGCTTTTTTAATATTATCTATACTGCCAAAATGTTTTAAAAGGGCTTTTTTTCTTTTTTCTCCTATTCCCTTTACATCATCTAATTCAGATTTAAACATTTTTTTAGACCTTAAACTTCTATGAAAATTTATTGCAAATCTATGAGCTTCTTCCTGAATATTATATATTAATCTATATCCTAAACTATCTTCTTCTAAATTGATTTCTTCATTATTATAAATAATTCCTCTAGTTTTATGGAAATCATCTTTTACTAAACCACATACTGGAATATTAATATTTAACTCTTCCAATACATTAAGGGCCACATTTACTTGCCCTTTACCTCCATCTATCATAATCAAATCAGGAAAAATTGCAAAGCCTTTACTTTGAGCCAATGCCCTTTTAAACCTTCGTTTTAAAATTTCTTCCATGCTTTTGTAATCGTCTGGAGTATTTACTGTTTTTATTTTAAATCTTCTATAATCACTTTTCTTTGGCTCTCCTTGTTCAAATACTACCATAGAGCCTACTGGAGATACACCTGCTATATTAGATATATCATAAGCTTCTATCCTATTGGGAATTTTAGCCAATCCTAAGGCGTATTGTATTTCCTTTAAAGCTTTTTCATTTTGCCTTTGTATTCTTAAAAATTTATCTCCATATTGTTTTAACATATCCATGGCATTTGTTTTTACCATGTCCATTAATTGTGATTTTTCTCCCCTTTTAGGGACTCTAATATTAACTTTTGAACCTCTCTTTTCTGATAACCATTTTACTATAGTGTCCATGTCTTCAATTTCTTCTTCAATGAATATTTCCTTTGGTACATAGGCTGTACCTAAATAAAATTGTTTTATAAAAGAACTTAAAATTTCCCTTTTTTCTTCATTAAAAGTATCAGAAATTATAAAATGTTCCCTGCCAATAATTTTTCCAGACCTAATAAAAAACACCTGTATACATACTTCGTCTATTCCCCTAGCCATTCCAATAATATCTTGATCTATTAAATTAGAAGAAACTATTTTTTGTTTTTCTAATATTATATTTAGAGAATTTATTTGATCTCTGTATTTAGCAGCATTTTCGTAGTCCATATTTTCTGCAGCTTCTATCATTTTTTCTTCAATTATTTCTATTAGTTTATCTTCCTTTCCTGATAAAAACATTATAATTTCATCTATCATTTCCATATATTTATTTTCATCTACATTCCCTTGACAAGGACCTAAACATTTTCCTATATAGTAATTTAAACAAGGTCTGGTTTTCCCCATGTTTTTTTCTAAATCTCTATTACATGTTCTAATAGGATAAAGATTTCTTATTATATCTATAGTGTCATTAACTGCATAAACTGAAGGATAGGGCCCAAAATATTTGGCTCCATCTTTTATAATATTTCTAGTTTTCAATACTCTAGGATATTTTTCATTAGTAGTAATTTTTATATAGGGGTATTGCTTATCATCTCGTAATAAAATATTATACTTAGGCCTATGTTTTTTAATTAAATTTGCCTCAAGTATTAAAGCCTCTACTTCATTATCTACTATGATATATTCAAATTCATGAATATGCTTTATCATAGCATTTACCTTTGGAGGATTATTTTTTGTAGAACCAAAATATTGTCTAACTCTTTTTTTTAGAGATATGGCCTTGCCTACATAAATTATTTCTCCAGATTTGTCTTTCATTATATATACACCAGGTTTATCTGGTAATTTTTTTAATTTTTCATCTATATTAAACAATATTATCACCTTTTAAAATTTTATATTAATATAATACCATAATAAAAGTAAAAATATAAATAAAACTTCCTTTTCTAAAAATTAGAAAAGGAAGTTTTATTGATTATATACTTCTAGTTTCTTCTTTTAACCACTGTTTTTCTTCGTCTGTTAAATATGGTGAAAGTTTATTATATACTTCATTATGATAATTATTAAGCCATTCTATTTCTTCTTCAGTAAGCAATTTAACATCTATTCCTTCTAAATCTATGGGTACATAGGATATGGTTTCAAATTTCATAAATTGACCAGATTCTGTGACTATATCTTCTTCTACTACAGCTACATTTTCAATTCTAATACCATGTTTTCCTTCTTTGTATACTCCTGGTTCTATAGTTATAATCATGCCCTTTTTAAACACTACATTATTTCTATTAAATCCCATTCCATGAGGTCCTTCGTGGACATTTAACAAATATCCTACTCCATGGCCTGTGCCACATTTATAGTCTAGTCCCTCTTGCCATAATGGATAACGGGCTATTGCATCTAAGCTAGAACCAGTTGCTCCATATAAGAATCTAGCATTAATAAGATTAATATGAGATTTTAATGTAAGTGTAAAGTCTTTCTTTTCTTCTTCTGAAATCTTACCTAAAACTATGGTCCTAGTAATATCAGTAGTTCCATCATAATATTGTCCACCGGAATCCACCAAAAACATACCCTCTGGCTTTAGTTCATAATTGGATTTCCCTTCCTCAGCCTTATAATGCATCATAGCTGCATTTTCTTTATAAGCTGCTATAGTATCAAAACTTGGCTCTATGAAACCTTCCTGTTGTTTTCTAAATTCCTCTAATTTTTCTGCAGCTGACACTTCAGTTATGGTGTTCTTTTCTATATTATTATCTAGCCAATACATAAACTTCACTAAGGCTACCCCATCTTTAATATAAGCATTTTTCTGATTTTCTATTTCCGTTGGGTTTTTAACTCCCTTTAATTCAGTAGTAATATTTGTACCTCTTTTTATTTCACATTCCCTTGGTATAGCATTATATAACCAAGTGTTTATTCTACTAGGATCTAAAAATACTGTGCTATCCTTTTCCATTGCCTTTACATAATCTATTACTTTATTATAGTCATGAATTTCTACACCATTTTCATTTAAATTCTTTTTTACATTTTCATCTATTTTTTCTTCATCTACAAATAGCCAGGCTTGGTCTTTAGTAATCATGGCATAAGATATTATTACAGGATTATTAGCCACATCCCTACCCCTTATATTATAAAGCCAAGCAATATCATCTAAACTACCTAAAATAAAATGAGTAATACTTTGTTTTTCCATTTTTTTTCTTACATCTGCTATTTTTTCTTTGGCAGTTTTTCCAGTATATTTAATTTCATGAAGAAAGGCCTTGCTACTAGGGGCAGCTGGTCTGTCTTCCCATATTTCTCCTACTAAATCGTATTCATCTATGAATTTTATTTCTCTTCCTTCTAATTCCTTTTCTAGTCTTTCTACATCTAATATGGAAAATATTTTACCATTAAAGCCTAGAGTAGAGCCTTTTTCTAGATTGTTTCTTAACCATTCTGTATAAGTTGGATATCCAGGAATACCCATTTTAGATAATTGTATTTCGCTTTCCTTTAATTCTTTTTCTGCTTGAATAAAATATCTACCATCAGTCCAAAGTATAGCCTTATTATGAGTTATTACAACAGTTCCAGCTGAACCAGTAAATCCTGAAATCCAAACTCTTGTTTTGTAATAATCTGCTAGATATTCAGATTGATGTGGATCAGAAGTTGGTATTATATATGCATCTATACCTTTTTCTTTCATTAGTTTTCTCAATTTATTTATTCTTTGATTTATTTCCATGGAAAAACCCCCTTAGTTTATTTTTCTATTAAATATTAGTATCTTTCTTTTACTTGTCTTTCAATTTTTCGCATTGCATCTCTTTTGGCTATGTCTTCCCTTTTATCATATAATTTTTTACCTTTTCCTAAGGCTAATTCTATCTTTACTAAACCATCTTCATTAATATATACAGTTAACGGTATTAAAGTATAGCCTTTTTGCATTACTTGTGCTTCTAGTCTTTTAATCTCCCTTTTATGAAGCAAAAGTTTCCTTTTTCTAATAGGATCTACATTATGGATATTCCCTTGTTCATAAGGACTAATATGCATATTGTATATAAAGATTTCTCCATTTTCTACTATGGCATAGCTTTCTTTTACATTAATTCTTCCTGCACGAATGGATTTTACTTCTGTTCCCTTTAAGACTATGCCTGCCTCTATGGTATCTTCTATAAAATATTCATGTCTTGCCTTCCTATTGGAGGCAACTATTCTAATATCTTCTTTCTTCATATAATTCACCACGTTTTTTTATATTATATTTTGAGTTTACCAAGCTTTAAGTATGCTGTCAACTATATGATGCAAAAGGTGATGCAAAAGGGACAGTCCCCGGTGCATCGTCTCCAAAAGGGGCGATGCAAAAGGAACTGTCCCCGGTGCATCGTCTCCGGTGCATCCCTAGTGCATCTTTGTACATTGAAATTAGATTAGCATAAAGTCTATGGTTCTTCTAATTAAATCTGCATTCATTACTTTTATTTTTACATTATCTCCTA
>JAAZMA010000033.1 GCA_012799055.1 Tissierellia bacterium | reverse complement strand
TACTGGTGAGGTGTCTATTCTTTCTATTCCTAGGGATACAAAAGCTTACATAAGAGGAAGAAAAAACGAGGAAATAATTACCCATGCCCATGCCTATGGAGGCCCAGAGCTTTCTATGAAAACAGTTAAGGATTTATTAGGTGTAGATGTGGAATATTATGTAAAAGTAGATTACAATATAGTAAAAGAATTTGTAGAACTTGTAGATGGGGTAGAGGTAAATGTTCCAATGGATATGGAATATTCAGATCCTACAGCAGACCCACCACTATATATTAATTTGTCTAAGGGGCATCAGACTTTAGATGGGGATCAAGCTTTACAATTTTTAAGATTTAGAAAAGGAAATAAGGGTAAACCAGATTTACCAGGTGGAGATTTAGGAAGGATTAAATCCCAACAACAGTTTATAAAGGCTGCTGTAGAAAAAATTTTAAGGCCAAATAATATAGTTAAAATTCCCCAAATGGCTAAATCTTTTTATAGCAATGTAGATACTAATATACCTATGGATGTAATATTAAAATTTGCTATGAAGGCTAAAAATTTTAGTACTGAAAAAATAGAAATGGCCACTTTGCCTGGAGAGTCACAATATCTAGAGAGATGGTATTTTATTATGGATAAAGAAGAAAGTGAGACTCTAGTAAAAACTATGTTTTCAGATCATAGAGCAGTTAAAAACATTGACAAGATTAAAAATGAAGGAGAAACAAATTAATTTCAGGAGGTAATTAGGTGAAGGAAATAGACGAAAGGATAAATATTATTACAGAGGCTAGTTTAGATAAAAAAGCCTTTAATATTAAAATATTGGATATTAAAGAATTGACCACTGTTGCTGATTATTTTGTAATTGTATCGGGAAATTCCACTATTCAAACCACTACAATAGCAGATGAAATAGAAGAGAAAATGCTAGAGAAGGGATACGAACTTTTAAGCAAAGAAGGATATCAATCTGCTAGGTGGATATTATTAGACTTTGGTGATATAATAGTTCATGTATTTCACAGAGAAGATAGGGAATTTTACAATTTAGAAAAACTATGGGCTGATAGTAAAGAACTTAAAATAGACAATTTAAATAATTAAAATATAAGGAGGATTTCAAAATGAATATAGAAGCAGTAAAAACAAATAAAGCACCTGAGGCTGTAGGCCCATATTCCCAAGGTATTAAGGCAGGTGATTTAATTTATACTTCTGGACAATTGCCAATAGTACCTGAAACTGGAGAATTGTTAAAAGGGGATATTAAAAAGGAAACATTACAAAGTTTAAAAAATGTAGCTGCCATATTAGAAGAGGCTGGTGCTACAGTTGAAAATGTAGTAAAGGTAAATATTTACATAAGAAATATGGAAGATTTTCCTTTAATTAATGAAGTTTATGAAGAATTCTTTGGAGATCATAAGCCTGCTAGGTCTTTAGTAGAGGTATCTAAACTTCCTAAGGATGGCAATATTGAAATAGAAGCTATTGCATATAAATAATTAAAACCTTGCCTACGGGCAAGGTTTAACTATTTCTAATTTCATATAGATAATTTTTACGCTTTCTTCTTTTTCTTCGCCTAATATTAGCATTAATCCAAAAAATAACAATTATAAGAATTAGAAATACATACCATTTATCTAGTAATTTATCCCTCATAGTTTCATCAGGGATTTTCTCTATACTTAGAGTTGACACTATATTTACTTGTCCTAGGAAATTACTATTTAAATAATATTCTATTTTACCTAGAGATTGTCCTTCTTTTATAGGAGCATGAATTGATTCATCAATAATAATTTTTCTTTTTATTTTATCCTTGGTTCCTTTAGGTATAGTTAAAATTAAATCTTCTTTTGTAATTCCTGCCACTAAGGGATATTCTCCATCTAATATGGAGATATTGTCTACAAATCGACTTTTATTATCTATAATTATCTTTTCAAAATTATTAAATCCATAATTTAATAGTTTGTGTATATCTGAATACAAATCGTACCCATCAGACTTAAGCACTACTGCAATAAGTCTTTGACTATCTCGTTCAGCAGAAGTGACTAAGCAGGATTTAGCTGCCTGAGTATAGCCTGTTTTTATTCCATTTACACCTTCATATTTAATAGGGACCGTATTTCCATCTACAAGGATTTTCTTGTTACTATATAATAATCTATTATGGGATTTTAAATACCTAATTTCATTTTTTTTATTGGTTTCAGGTATTTGATAAGTATAATTTTTTACTATATTTCTAAATTCATCAATCTCCATAGCATATTTTCCCATTAGACTTAAATCATAAGCTGTAGTCACATGATTTTCATCTGGTAAACCATTGGGATTAGTGAAATTTGTATTTAATGCTCCTATTTCTTTTGCTTTTTTATTCATCAATTTAACAAATTCTTCAATACTACCAGAAATATGTTTTGCAATGGCTAAGGCTGCATCATTGGCAGATTCTATTAGTAGTGCATTTAATAAATCTTCAAATAGCAGTTCTTCTCCTGGTTCTAATGCTATATGGCTGCCATCAGTAAGGTAGACAACTTCATCATCTATAGTGACTATATCATTCATATTACCATGTTCTAATGCTAATATTGCTGTCATTATTTTAGTAGTACTAGCTGGATACAATTGCTTATGGGGATTTTTTTCATAGAGGATTTGACCAGTATCCATATCTATTAAAATGGCAGCTTCACCTACTAAATCCATTTCATTAGCAAAGGATATATTATATGTAGTAAATAAAAAAAGCAACAAAATTATTATAAATTTTTTCAAACTTTTTCTCCCCCTTTTCTATTTTATATTATAGGACTCATAGCTTATTATTTCAATTATATCAGAAATATAGTGTTTTTTTAATACATATTTTTTACTATAAAGAAGGATAATTATGAAAAGTGTCGAATATTAAGATATAATATATCTTTAAAAGGGTGAGAATTCTATGGGCTATTTTACAAAAAAAGAACAATTAGTTATAATATTTTTAATACTTGTTATAATTATAATATCTTTATTAGGATTTTTAAAGAAAAATATTTTAAAATCCAGTACCATAGGTTTAGACCATAGTATTAGTACTGAAAACTTATTAATGGAAATTGAAGATAAGCTAGAAGATGAGGACAATGAGGATAGTATTATTATGGTACATATTAGTGGGGAAGTTTATAAACCAGGATTAGTAGAATTAAAACCAGGTCAAAGAGTAATAGATGCAGTAGAATTAGCTGGAGGCTTGAAAAAAGATGCAGATATAGATAAAATTAATTTAGCTAAAAAATTAGTTGATGAAGAAAAAATATATATTCCTAAAATAGGAGAAGAGGAAATACCAGTGGAATTGAATTCTGAAATATCAAATGATGGGAGTAATTCTAATGGAAAAATTAATATTAATATTGCTCCTAAAGAACAATTAATGACTTTACCAGGTATAGGAGAGGTTTTAGCAGGTAGAATAGTAGAATATAGAGAAAATACTCCTTTTAAAAGTATAGAAGATATAAAAAATGTATCTGGTATAGGAGATAAGAAATTTGAAGGAATCAAAGATTTAATTACAATAAGATAGGAAGTGAGATATATGGAAAAAAGATTAACTGAATTAACTAAAAGCTCTGGCTGAGCAGCTAAAATCGGTCCCGATGTACTGGCACAGGTGCTGTGCCAATTACCAAAAACTTTTGATGAAAATTTAATAGTTGGATTAGAAACCTCTGACGATGCAGCAGTATATAAAATTAACGAGGATTTAGCTTTAATTCAAACCTTAGATTTTTTTACACCAGTTGTAGATAATCCCTATGAATTTGGCCAAATAGCAGCTGCAAATTCCCTATCAGATGTATATGCCATGGGAGGAGAACCAAAACTTGCTATGAATATAGTTTGTTTTCCAAATTGTTTAAGTCCTGAGGTTCTAGTAGAAATTCTTAAAGGTGGCCATGATAAAGTAATGGAAGCAGGTGCCATATTAGTAGGTGGCCATACTGTAGAAGATGATGAACCTAAATATGGTTTGTCAGTGGCAGGTTTTGTACATCCAGATAAGGTTTTAACTAATAGTAATGCAAAGGCTGGAGATATTCTTGTAATAACCAAACCAATAGGCTTAGGAATTATTAATACTGCCATAAAAGGAGGATTGGCAGATAAAGAATCTTATAATCAGGCAGTACATGTAATGTCAACATTAAATAAATTTGGCAAAGAGGCTTTAGATAAGGTTAAAGCCAATGCAGTCACTGATATTACTGGATTCGGATTATTAGGTCATGCATTGGAAATGGCTGAGGGAAGCCATGTAAGTATTAAAATTAATCATAAAAATATTCCCTTAATTAAAAATACTTTAGAATATGCACAAATGGGTTTGGTGCCTGCAGGTGCTTATGCAAATCGTGGTTATATAGGAGATAATATTGTATTTAAAAATGAAATACCAGAAGAAATGAAAGATACATTATTTGACCCCCAAACTTCAGGAGGTTTATTAATATCTATTCCTAAGGATAATGTAGATTTATTACTAGAGGAATTAAGAAATAGTCCAACAGAATATAGTGTAATAGGTGAGGTAATAGAAAAAGAAGAACATTATTTAATAGTGGAATAAAAAGGAAGGGATTATATGGAACAAAATAAAAACTTATTTTCTCTAATTCCAAAAGTAGATGAATTACTAGAAGATAAAATCGTAAAAGAATTACTGGAGAAAATGCCAAGGGTTTTAGTAGTAGATTCTATTAGAGAAGAGATTGATATATTAAGAAAAGAAATTCAAAAGGGAAATTTAGATGAAGAAGAGATTTTCAATAGAAATAAAAATCTGCCAAGGCTAATTAAAATTAGGGCAAACAAAAAAAATTCTTATAAATTAAAAAAAGTGATAAATGGTACTGGGGTAGTAATCCATACCAATATTGGTCGTTCTCTAATAGGGGAAGAAGTAATGGAAAATATAGTGGAAATAGCCACTAATTATTCTAATTTAGAATATGATTTAGCTAAGGGTGAAAGAGGCTTAAGATATGACCATTTAGAAGATATAATAATAGAAATTACTGGTGGAGAATCTGCTATGGTTGTTAATAATAATGCAGCAGCAGTATTATTAGTATTAAGTACTGTAGCTAAAGATAAAGAAGTTATAGTTTCTAGAGGAGAATTAATAGAAATTGGTGGTTCCTTTAGAATACCAGATGTAATGGAACAAAGTGGTGCTAAACTAGTCTCAGTAGGCACTACTAATAAAACCCATATTTGGGATTATGAAAATGCCATTACTGAAGAAACTAGTGCCTTATTAAAGGTTCACACTAGTAATTATAGAATATTAGGATTTACTTCTTCAGTATCAGGAGATGAATTATCTGCATTAAGTAAACAATATAATATTCCATTAATAGAGGATTTAGGTAGTGGGGTATTAATAGATTTATCTAAATACGGATTAGAATATGAACCTACAGTTCAGGATTCTATTAAAAATGGAGTGGACATAGTTACATTTAGTGGAGACAAATTATTAGGAGGACCTCAGGCTGGAATTATTGTAGGTAAGAAAAAATATATAGATGCTATGAAAAAAAATCCATTAACTAGAGCTTTTAGAATTGATAAATTTACAATATCTGCTTTAGAGGCTACCCTTAGACTTTATTTAGATGAAAAAGAAGCTATAGAAAAAATACCCACATTAAACATGCTAACTGTAGACAAGACTAAATTGGAAAATAAAGCAAAAATGCTATATAATCTAATTATGGACAATATTCAATGTAAAAATTGTCAAATAGAAATTGTAGATGATTATTCAGAAGTAGGCGGAGGTTCATTGCCTTTAGAAAAAATGGAGACTAAATGCATAAGAATAAGTCTAGATGGATTAAGTTTAACAGAATTTGAAAATCATCTGAGAAATTATAAAGTTCCAATAATTACAAGATTATATAAAGAGAAATTATATATTGATTTAAGAACAGTAAGAGAAAGTGAATTTAATTTAGTAGTAGATGGGATTGTTCATGGATTAAACCAGCTTAAAGGAGTGCATTAGATGAAACATGTAATAATTGGTACTGCAGGTCATATAGACCATGGAAAGACTACTTTAATTAAGGCTTTGACAAATAGAGATACAGATAGATTAAAAGAAGAACAAAAAAGAGGAATATCTATAGAGTTAGGTTTTACTTATTTTGATCTTCCCAGTGGGAAAAGGGCAGGTATTATAGATGTACCAGGTCATGAAAAATTTATAAAAAATATGTTAGCTGGAGTTATAGGCATAGATATAGTATTATTAGTAATTGCAGCAGATGAAGGAGTAATGCCCCAAACCCTTGAACATTTGGCAATATTAGATTTATTGGGAATCCATAAGGGCTTTATAGTTTTAACTAAAAAAGATTTAGTGGAGGAAGAATGGCTAGAATTAGTAAAAGAAGATATTAGAGAAAATGTAAAGGATAGTTTTTTGGAAAATTCTCCAATAATACCTGTATCTTCTACTACAAGAGAAGGAATAGATAAAGTAATAGATTTAGTTGATGAATTAGCACAAGAAGCTGGGACAGTGGATGCTGAGGATATGCCAAGACTTCCTGTAGATAGGGTTTTTTCTATGGCAGGATTTGGTACAATTGTTACAGGTACTTTATTATCAGGAAAATTTCAAGTGGGAGAAGAAATAGAAGTATTTCCCAAGGAGGAATTTGGAAGAATAAGGTCCTTACAGGTTCATGATGAGGATGTAAATACTGTTTATGCTGGACAAAGAGTAGCAATAAATATTTCAGGACTAAAAAAACAGGAAATTGATAGGGGAGATGTTATAGCTCCCAAAGATTCTATGAGAAAAACTATGATGTTAGATGTTAAAATTAAATTAATTAAGGATTTAGATAGGTCTATAGAAAATAGAACTAGATTAAGATTGTATATTGGTTCTAAGGAAGCACTTTGCCGTATTGTTATTTTAGATAAAGATGTAATTAATCCTGGAGAAGAAGCCTATGCTCAATTACGCTTAGAAGAAGAAATAGTGGCAAAACGTGGAGATAGATTTATACTTAGATTTTATTCACCTATGTTCACTATTGGTGGAGGCATGGTATTAGAACCAAATCCAAATAAGAAAAAAAGATTTGATGAAAAAGCAATAGAAGAGTTAAAAATTAAAGAATTGGGAGAGTCTATTGATATTATAGAAAAGATAATATTAGATAATAGTAAAAAATTTCCTACTATTAAGGAAATCTCTACTATTACTGCTATGTTAGATGAAAATCTAAAGAAAGACATAGAAAAATTAGAAAGTATGGATAAAATAGTATTGTTTACCTTAACAAAAGAAGTTCATGTAATTCATATGGAATATTTTAATTTTTTAAAGGAAAGTATTTTAAAGGAATTAGAAAAGTTTCATAAGGAAAACCCACTTAAGGTAGGAATGCCAAAGGAAGAAATTCGTAGTAAGTTTTTAAGAAATACAAATCCTAGAGTTGGGGATAGGTTTATTGAATTATTGGTAGAAATGAATTATATAGATAAAAATATGGAAAATATTCATATTAAAGGATTTGAGATAAAGTATAATGATATGCAATTAAAAATAAAAGAGGAGTTAAACAATTTATATATTTCTCAAAGGTTTATGCCACCTAAAAGAGAAGAGATTTATGCTCAATTAAATTATGATGAAAATCAAATAGAACAAGTATTAAATTCTCTAATTACCAATGGTGAGATAATAAAAATAAATAATGAAGTTTTTTTACACAGTTCAATTTATGAAAAAGCTTTAAATATATTAAAGGATCATATTAATAAAAATGGAAGTATTACTGTGGCTGAATATAGGGACGTATTAGATACCAATAGAAAAGTAGCATTAGGACTATTAGAGTATTTTGATCAAATGAAAATAACTAAGAGAGATGGGGACATAAGGACAATTATAGTTTAAGAAAATTTAGAATCCTTTTTGTTGTGGAGTGATAATATGAAAACAAAAATAATTATTATTAATAAAGATATAGCCTTTACAAAGGAATTAAAACATACATTAGAGCAAGACAACTATAATGTAGAAACAGCTTATACTATTAAAGAGGCTATAGAAAAAATTAAAAAAGAAGGTTTCGAATTAGTAATTTTAGATTTAATATTACCTGATGGAAATGGATTAAGTCTATGTAAAACCATTAGAAGACATTCTCAGGTTCCCATTGTAATAGTTACAGAAAAAAAAGAAGACACTTCTAAAATAAGAGCCTTAGAATATGGAGCTGATGATTATATTACAAAACCTTTTAATATTTTGGAGTTGAAAGCTCGTATTAAAGCAATACTTAGAAGGGTGAATATGAGTACACCTTTAGTAGATAATCAAACTATTAAAATAGATGACTTCGTTATTAATACTTTAGGAAGAAAGTTAACTATTAAGGGTGAATCAATAAATTTAACAGGCAAAGAATTTGATTTATTCTATATACTAGTATCTAATCCTGGCAAGGTATTTACAAGGGAAGAATTATTAGAAACAGTATGGGGATATGAATATTTTGGAGATTTAAGAACAGTTGATGTGCATATTAGAAGACTTAGAGAAAAAATTGAAAAAAACACTAATAGCACAGAATATATTCATACAAAATGGGGGGTAGGTTATTACTTTAACAACAAAAAGGAAAATGCTGCTGTAGATTAGGAAAAATTTTTCTTGAAACATATTTAAAAATATTGTATAATGTTACTTGTGTCCACAATAAGGGAGTAGATGGGTGCTGGTGTGCCCTCTGGTCTTCAAAGAAAGTAAAAGACTTCCCTTATCACTTTGTACATGTTTAAACAATCTAGGAATTACAGAGAAATCAATGCTTATAAGAATAAAAGCAGTTAAATATTATAAATGATTAAAAAAAGAATAAAATAAATGGTCCTAAAATGGTCCTAATGGCAACCTACTCAGGTTGTCTTTTTTATTGCCTAAAATTAAGATAAAGGAGTTGATAAAATGTTTAGCTCTAAAGATACCAAAGTTACATATTTAAAAGATTATAAAGAGAGAAAAACAAATAAAAGTCGTAGTAATTATAAAAATAAAACAGAGGCGGAGGAATGCAAGGAGGAAGAATTAAAAAAGATAGCTATTACTATAGATAGAATCTTCAAATAAGAGAAGTGATAAAAAGTAATGAAAATGTAGAAGAAATTATAGAAGTAGAATTTTATGAATATAGGAATTTTATAATTGGTGAAGCAACTCAAGGAATGGAATGTAAAAAATATCAGGAGATACCTTTGTAGTTGATTGTAAGAAGGTCTTTTATATGACTAATTAAGTGAAAAAGGAGCTGATTAAATGAAGTTTATTAATTTAGTGAAAGATTATGAAAAAGCAGGGTACTATCTTCAAGATTTAGGAGAACATAAAAAGTTCGATAGGTATAGGTTTACTAATATGTATGAGAATGATAAAGGTATTCAAATTACAAAAAATTATACAAATACTCTAGAAGAGTTAGAGAAAATTTTAAAAGTATTAACTATAAGAAGAACTGGAAAACATGAAGCTCAAGTAGTTAAGATAATTCTTAATGAAGAGCCTACAAATGAATACTCTAAAATAATGACAGCTATGGAAAAAGATTTCAATATTCCTGCACTCAATGATCCAGATTGGAATGAAAGAAATAAAGATATTATTCACTTATATCAATTAATTTTAAAAAATAGGGAATTGGAGAAAAATCCTGAAGATAAAATAAGGAAAGTCTTGGTAACAATATTTTTTGATAATGATGACAATTTAGAAATGGAAGATAGGAACTATGACAGATTTATTATTGAAACAGAGGAACATAATTTTAGAGATAGATTCCATGAAATTATTGAGAGAAAAAGATATGCATGGGATGATTTTGAAAAAACAAATCAAGGCTACAAGGCTATTATGAGCACTGAAACAAGCGATTTATCAGATTTAGAAGTTTTTTCAAATGATAATTTTCTACAATTTAAGGGAGTAATAAATAAGGATATTGAAAAAGAAGATATGGAAGATGATTGGGACATGGAAATATAAAACAAACAAGAGGGAGGAATAAAAATGACTAAAGTAACGGCAATAGTAAACCAAAAGGGTGGAGTTGGTAAAACAACTACTGCCCTTAATTTATCTTATGCATTATCACAGGAAGGAAAAAAGGTATTACTTATAGACTTTGACCCACAAGCTAGTTTATCGGTAGCTTTAGGAATAAATGGGGAAAACATACCGAATATACAAACTTTAATGATGGCAGAAATAGAAGATAAGGAAGTCAAAGAAGATTATATAGTAAATATTAATAAAAACTTAGATTTAATAGCAGGCACTCTAGATATGGCAGCAACAGAAGGAGCCTTGGTAAATGTAATGAGCAGAGAAATGATATTAAAAGATGCAATAGAGAAAATAAAAGAAAAATATAATTATGATTATATAATTATAGATTGCCTACCATCTCTAGGCATGCTTGCAGTAAATGCTCTTACAGCTTGCGACAGTGTCCTTATACCTGTAACACCAGAATATTTATCAGCTAAAGGTTTAGCTCTCCTAACAAATAGTATTAACAAAGTGAAAAGGAGATTAAATCCAAATATTAAGATAGATGGAATATTAATTACAATGTTAAACCAAAGAACTAATTTATCAAAAGAGATATTAGAAAATCTAAATAAAACAGTAGATTTTATAAAAGAACAATTCAATTTGGATATACAAATATATAATAGTAGAATACCAATATCCGTCAAAACTGGTGAAGCTATATTAAATAAAAAAAGTGTAATAGAATATGAACCTAAAAACAAAGTATCACAGGCATATCAAGACTTTGCAAAGGAATGGGTAAATTTTTAATGAAAATTCAATTAATGCTAATGCATAGGATAACTATTTTTGTTAATTGGATCTTTAAATCCTTTTTCAATAGGTTCATATCTATTTTTGCTTTTTTAATAATTCTGTATATTATAATTTTCCCTTATTCCACAATAGAGATTATTTTAATATTTTTAATATCATTTATATCATCAATAACTACTGTGAGGGTAGGAAGTAATCTTAACTTAAATTTAGTTACAGGTACATTAAATATGTGTTTGTTAAATCCGAAAGAATATTGGAAATATAACTATATAGATGAAAAAGATAAAATAGCACAATATTTTAAAGATGAATTTATAGAAGGTTTATTAAAGGCATCAAAATATAAAAGAACGATTAAAATGGGTACTCATAAATGGGTAGTAGAAAATATATTAAACCATGAACAAATTAAATCCAATTTTAACATAAGTATAAAAGAGATTAAAAAACCAATAAAACTAACTTCAGAAATTTTAATTTTAATAAATCAAGAAGAATTAAAACTTAACTACCAAACTATAAAAGAAATTACAAACAGTGAAAGGGTAGGATATACTGTCAAACTAAGGAGAGTGAGAAAATGAGTAAAGTGGAAACATGGAATTTAAATGATATGTTTGGAATAGAACCAGAGCCAGAAGAATCTAAAGAAATAAAAGAAGAAAAACAATCCAAGACAGAAATATATATTTCAGACTTAGTGCCTTTTAAAAACCATCCTTTCAAACTATATCAAGGTGAAAGACTAGATGATATGGTAGCAAGCATAAAAGAGCATGGGATAATAACACCGCTAATAGTTAGACCATTAGAAAATAACCAATACGAAATACTGTCAGGACATAATAGAGTAAATGCAGGAAAGTTAGCAGGATTAGAAAAAGCACCAGTAGTTATAAAAGAAAATTTAACCGATGAAGAAGCTATGTTAATAGTAACAGAAACAAATTTAATTCAGAGGTCATTTTGGGAATTAAGCCATTCAGAGAAAGCAAGAATATTAGCCGAAAGACATGAAGCAGAAAAAAGATGGGGTAAAAATTCAAACAAAATAAACGAAATCGAAATGATGTCAAACATTGATGGTTATGAGAAAAACTCAAATTCAGGCACAATGTGCCCACAAGGCGAAACCAGAGATAAAATTGCAGGGATTTACGATTTATCCCCTAGAAATGTGTCAAATTATTTAAGGATAGATATTCTTATTGATGAATTAAAAATAAGACTAGATAATAATGAAATACCATTTAGGGCAGGAGTAGATTTATCCTTTCTAAAAGAGGAAGAGCAAAAACAAGTAGAACAAATACTCAAAGAAGGCCATAAGATGGACTTAAAAAAAGCAGATACTTTAAAAACCTTGTCCAGGGGGAGAAATTTTACCTATGACAAGGCCCATGATATTCTATCGGGCAAATACTTTGAAAAACCTAAAAAAGCTAAAAAGCCAAAATTCACACCCAAATTTACTAAAAACATAGTAGAAAAATATGTAACAGAAGATAGAAATATTAAGGAGGTTGAAGAATTAATAGAAAGGCTTCTAGAGGAACATTTTTCAACAAATCAAGAAGTAACCAAAGAAACAGAATAAATAAAACAAATAAAAGGAGGTAAATAAAATGGAAGTTAAAGATAGGTTATTAAGTTATTTTGGAGTAAAAAATCATAAGGAGCTAACTGAGCATATAGAAAACAACCCAACTGATGAAAAGGTTTTAATGTTAAAAGAAATCCTAGAAGAATGGGGTGTTAAAGTTGACAAGCAAATCCAAAAATAATTTATATGAACTATTTGATTGCTCTTCCAAGGAAGAGCAATATTTATTAGTTAAAGTGAGGTCAAAATCATGGATGAAAAATATAAGGGTATATCAGATTCTCATGGTAATTTGCCTGTCATAGGCCAGGTCTATGAGGGCATTGAAATATTAGATAAGGTAAATAGTGAAGTAACCCTAGATGGTTATGAAGAAGGCCC
>JAAZMA010000248.1 GCA_012799055.1 Tissierellia bacterium | reverse complement strand
TTTGATAATTATACAATAATATTAGATAGTGAGGGTAGGCAACAACTTATTTATAAACATGCTATATCCACTATTATACCTAGCAGTCCTATTAATATAGCAAATAAATTTGAAAATGAATAATCTATAAGCAAATGTCTCTGATACACTCAGAGGCTTTTGTCTTTAATTAATTTAGAAAGGGGAACAAAATGGACAAGGATACAGTAATATTATTATGTAAACAATTTGGAATAGATGAAAGAGTAATTAATTTTGTAAATTCAAAAGAATCCTTAATAAAGGATAAATTTAATAAAATAGACAAAATAAAAGAATTTAATCAATATAAGATTATCCATAGTATGCAAAAATCAAGATTAAGCTCTACAGATTTTAATTGGACTACTGGTTATGGATATGGAGATGTAGGAAGAGACAAAGCTGAAGAAATATATTCTTTAGTATTTAATGTAGAGGATGCTTTAGTAAGGCCTACAATAGTTTCTGGTACCCATGCCATAACTTTGTGTCTATCAGGATTGTTAAAGCCTGGTGATGAATTTATATCTATTACTGATAGTCCTTATGATACATTACAAAAAGTTATTGGAACCAAGGGCAATCAAGAGGGTACATTATTAGAATATGGCATAAAATACAAAGAGATTCCATTAAAAGATGGAAAGATTAATACTGATAAAGTAATTGACAATTTATCTAAAGATACTAAATTATTGTTAATCCAAAGGTCTACAGGTTATAGCAATAGAAAAGCTATTACTATTCAGGAAATGGAAGAGGCTATTAAAAGAATAAAACAATTTAATGATGAAATAATTATTATGGTTGATAATTGTTATGGTGAATTTGTAGAAAATAAAGAACCAACTGATATAGGTGCGGACATAATGGCTGGTTCCTTAATTAAAAATCCAGGTGGAGGAATAGCTTTAGCAGGAGGCTATATAGTAGGAAAAGAAAATTTAGTTAATAAAGTGGCTAATAGGAGTACTGCTCCTGGCTTAGGTAAGGACTGTGGGCTTACCTTTGGAACTACTCGAACTACTTTACAAGGATTATTTTTAGCTCCACATATAGTATCAGAAGCGATAAAAGGGGGAATGTTAATAGGGATAGTTTACAAGGAATTAGGTTTTGAAATTGTACCAGATATAGAAGATACACGATCGGATATTATACAAGCAGTCAAATTAGCATCTCCTGAAAGAGTAGTAGAGTTTTGTAAAGGGATTCAAATGGCATCTGCAGTGGATTCCTATGTAATTCCAATGCCTTGGGATATGCCTGGATATGAAGATAAAGTGATAATGGCATCTGGAGGCTTTGTAGAAGGTTCCTCAATAGAACTTAGTGCTGATGGACCTATGAGGAAACCTTATTTTGCTTATTATCAAGGTGGATTAACTTACGAACATTGTAAGCTAGGTGCTATGATGTCGTTGAACAATTTGTTAAAAAATAACCTAATAGAAAAAAACAAGCTAATCATTTGATTAGCTTGTTTAAATTTTTCTATACAATCCAATTACCTTTCCTAAAATAAGCACATCTTTAGTAAGTATAGGAGACATTGATTGATTTTCTGGTTGTAGACGAATACAACTTTCCTCTTTAAAAAATCTTTTAATTGTTGCTTCATCTTCTATAAGTGCAACTACAATATCCCCATTAATTGCATTATTTTGTTGTTTCACTAATACATAATCATCATTGTAAATTCCAGCTTCAACCATACTATCTCCCTGAACCCTAAGCATAAAAAGAGAACCTCGTTGGGCTAATTCAATGGGTATAGGAAAAGTGTCTTCAATGTGCTCTATTGCTAAAATAGGTTGGCCAGCTGTAACTTTACCAATAATGGGTATGTCTACAGTTTTTTTAGGAGCGAATAAGGAATTATCGCCATAATCTAATATTTCAATAGCTCTAGGTTTTGTAGGATCTTTTCGTATATATCCTTTATCCTCAAGTTTTTCTAAATGACGATGAACCGTAGAGGTGGATTTTAAATTGACCCCTTTACATATTTCTCTTACTGCAGGAGGATAGCCTTGTTTTTGAATATGACTTTTTATAAAGTGTAAAATTTCTACCTGTTTTTGGGTTAAATCTTCATACATATTATACACCTCACTTTTACTTTATAGTTGAAAAAAGTTTTATGCAAATGGTTTAATTATAATTATTTTAATTATAGCATATAAAATATTAAAAATCAAACATAAGTTCCTTTTTTATAAAAAAAGACTTGACAAGAAACAAATGTTTGTTTAAAATGGAATTAAGAACAAACGTTCAGAACTTATGTGTGGGGTGAATTTAATGAATAGTGCTATAAGAAAAAAGAAGTATAGAATAATAAACAGAAAAAAATTTTTAAGATTTATCCTTCTTGTTTTAATATCAGTTTTATTGATTATTTTGTTTTTCCAAAAAAGAAATAATGTTTACAGCTCTATATATGAAGAAAAATACATAGAAGTGAAAATTAAAAAAGGCGATACATTGTGGGATATTGCAAGGGATTTTATGCCTGAAGGGTATGATATTCGAAAAATGGTGTATGAAATTAGGAGATTAAATAATATGAACAATGCTAATATTTATCCTGAAGATTGTATAAAGATTCCAGTAAAATAAGTAAAATAAGGAGTTTCTTCACGAAACTCCTTAAAAAATTTAAAGATTATAATTTAATCTTCTTTATTAGGGGTAAATTCCCCTAGAGGATTACTGTTAATAGCATTCCTTAATCTATCATCATCAATATGAGTGTATATTTGTGTGGTAGAAACATTTTCGTGGCCTAGTATTTCTTGCAATGCTCTTATGTCCACATTTCCATGTTTATACATTAAAGTGGCAGCAGTATGTCTCAATTTGTGAGTAGAGTATATAGAAGTATCAAATCCAGCATCTTCTAAATGTTTGTCTATTCTGTGCTGTATAGCTCGATTGCTCATTCTTTGTTTTCGAATGCTTAAAAACAAGGCTTTTTTATCTTTGGCATCCTTAGGCCTTATGGTTAAATAATCATTAATTGCATAGAGGCAGGCAGAATTTAAATAAATAGTTCTTTCCTTATTTCCTTTACCAATGACAGTTAGAGTATCATCTTTGACTTTATCTAGATCTATGCTTGATAATTCAGATAGTCTTAATCCACAATTTAAAAACAATAGTACAATGGCATAATCTCTTTTTCTAATAAAATCATTTTCAACTTTTTGTACAGTGTCTAATAATTTTTTGGATTCATCTAAAGTAAGGTAAATAGGTTGTCTAACATCTGCTTTAGGAAACTCTAATTTATCTGCAGGATTTTCGTCAATTAAATCTATAATAGAGTAGAGATAATTGAAAAAAGATTTAAGACTGGAAACTTTTCTGGATTTAGCAGAATTTTTATTTTTTTTATTTTTATCTACATAAGAAATATAAGCATGAAGGTCTTGTATATTTACTTTTTTAATTATATCAATATCTATATCTTCAATAGGGATTTCATTAAAAGGGGTATCCCTGTTAACTAATTTATATCTTTTTTTTATAAATCTAAAAAAACTTCTTAAGTCATAAAAATATTCCCTAGTAGTATTTGGAGAAACGCCTTTAATAGTTTCCATATAGTTTAAATAATCTTCAAGTATAAGCGGTATATCATTCATTTTATCCCTCTTTCCGTATCTTTTATACAAGTAGTCACAAAATA
>JAAZMA010000295.1 GCA_012799055.1 Tissierellia bacterium | reverse complement strand
CCATAAGCTTTTTTTATATTAATCTTCTGCCATTTTCTTATATTTTTCGTATCTTTCCTTAGCGTCCCTTTCTGCTGCTTTAAATAGTTCTTCAGCTTCTTCTGGGAAGGATCGTCTTAATGAGGTGTATCTTACTTCTGATTCTAAGAAGTCCATAAATGGTTCTGTTGGTTCTTTAGAATCTAGTACAAATGGATTCTTGCCCTCATCTTTTAATCTTGGGTCAAATCTATATAGATGCCAGTATCCTGTATCTACAGCTTTCTTTTCTTGTTTGATACTAGTTCCCATACCTGTTTTTATACCATGATTTATACATGGTGCATATGCTATTATTAATGCTGGTCCGTCATAGGATTCTGCTTCTCGTAATGCTTTTACTAATTGATTCATATCAGCTCCTAAAGCTACTTGAGCTACATATACATATCCATAGGATGCAGCTATCATGCCTAAGTCTTTCTTTCTTACTTTCTTACCTGATGCTGCAAATTTTGCTACTGCTGCTGTTGGTGTAGCCTTTGAAGATTGACCTCCTGTATTGGAATATACTTCTGTGTCAAATACTAATACATTTACATTTTCGCCAGAAGCCAATACATGATCTAATCCACCAAATCCTATATCATAAGCCCAACCATCTCCACCAAATATCCAGATGGATTTTTTAATTAGATAGTCTTTTAATTCAGCTATTTCTTTTAATATTTCATTTCCTTTTTCATTATCTAATTTCCTATCTAATCTTGATATTATAAGGCCTGCTGCAGCTTTAGATGCTTTTACATCATCTTTTCCTTCTAACCAAGATTTAAATGCCATATTTAAATCCTCATCTAAATCTAATTCTATAAATTCATTCATTAAGTTTTCTAGTTTTTGTCTTATTTGTTTAACAGCTACTGCCATACCATAACCATATTCTGCATTGTCTTCAAATAAAGAGTTAGCCCATGCTGGTCCTCTACCATCTTTATTTTTACAATATGGAGTTGATGGTGCTGATGCTCCCCAAATAGATGAACAGCCAGTAGCATTAGCTATAATCATTCTATCTCCAAATAATTGAGTTACAAGTTTTGCATATGGTGTTTCTCCACAACCTGCACAAGAACCTGAAAATTGTAGTAATGGTTGATGGAATTGACTATTTTTTACATTATTAGCTTCTATTAAATCTTCTTTTGATGTTACTTCTTCTATTGCATATTCCCAATTCTTAGATTGTAATTCATATTCTTCTTCAAATGGTTTCATAACCAAAGCTTTTTCTTTAGCTGGACAAATATCTGCACAATTTCCACAACCAGTACAATCTAAGGGTGAAACTTGCATTCTAAAACCATAATCTGTTAAGCCTTTACCTACAGCTTTTTTAGTTTCAAAGGTTTCTGGTGCATTTTTTTGCTCATCTTCATCTAATAAGAATGGTCTTATTACTGCATGTGGACATACATAGGAACATTGATTACATTGTATACAATTTTCCATTATCCAATGTGGTACTTCTACTGCTATACCACGTTTTTCATAAGCTGAAGTACCATGTGGGAACACTCCATCTTCTTTCCCTACAAATGTACTTACAGGTAATTTATCTCCTTCTTGTCTAATCATTGGAATTGCAATGTTTTCTACAAATTCTGGTAATTCTTTTTCTTCTTTAACTTCTTCGTCTTTTGCATCTTTCCAAGAACTTGGTACATCTATTTTAACTAATCTTTCTATTGCCATATCTACAGCTTTGTAGTTCATTTCAACTACTTTTTCTCCATATTTACCATAGTCTTTTT
>JAAZMA010000072.1 GCA_012799055.1 Tissierellia bacterium | reverse complement strand
ATAATAGGCTATGATGATGGAAACTTTGGTCCCCAAAGAAATATCTCAAGGGCTGAAACAGCTAAAATACTTAGTTTAATTTATAATGACATTGTTAAAGAAAATGAAGAAAAGCCAGAGGAAAAACCAGAGGAGCCTAAAATTACCCCTAAGGAACAATTTGAACAATTAGTAGATGAATTGCCAAATCCTACGGAGATTACAAAGATAATAGCTGAGGAAAAAGTTAAAAGTGAACAGGCTAGAAATATTTACAATAATTTAAAACCAAAAGAAAGGGATAGTATTCCAAAGGAAAAAATAGAAAAACTAATAAGTGTGGAAAATAAAATAGAATCGTTAAAAACTCTTATTATGACCAATACTAAGGCAGAAATAAGACAGGCTCAAGCTTGGGCAATTAAAAAAGGAGCCCATAAAAGATTTATAGATGTGGCTGAATATTATTGGGTCTATGGGGAATTAACTGGAATTAATCCAGAGATACTTTATGCACAGGCAGCTAAAGAAACTAGTTTTGGTAGATATACAGGCAAAGTAAAACCAGAGATGAATAATTGGGCTGGGATTAAAATATACGATCCTATAGGGGACAATACTTATGACCATGAAATATTTGAAACCCCAGAAGATGGAGTAAGGGCACATTTTAATCATATGGGCATATACTGTGGGGTAGAACCTATAGGTATTCCCCATGCTAGATGGTATAAAACTTCCACTGCAGCTTGGGCAGGAAGTATAAAATATGTAGAAGATTTAGGTGGGAAGTGGGCCCCAAATCCAGATTATGGCATTTCCATAATTAGGGACTATGTTAATTATTTATATACTACTCCAATTCCATTGGAAGAAGATATGAATAAAGCTTTAGAATTTAGTAATATGATAGAAAGCATAGAGGAAGAAGACCAAGAAGCCTTAATAGAGGCCCTTGAACAATACGAAAATCTAACAGAATCTCAAAAAGAATTAGTTCCAAATAATATTAAAGAAAAACTCAATACACAAGGGAAGGGTTTTCTCATCCCTTAAAGAAATAATAAGACAGGAGGCTGTTTTGCCCCTGTCTTATTGATTTATCTCTATTATATAGGGCATTGGCATATAATAGCTAGTTCCTAAGTTTTTAGTTTTAATATTTCCCTCCCTATCTTTAATGGTAATCCAGGATTCCACTAAGGCTCCATTCATACCTTCTAAAATTACTTTTTCTTCTCCTATTTTTAGTTCTGGATTTTTTTTATAATATTTTGGAGCCTCTACCACATTTGAGATTTTATGATTCCACTGAACTTCAGGGGCTTTTTCCTTACCATAAAAGCCTATATATAGTCTATTATCTATGGCCTTAGCCCATATTAATATGGGATAATCCTTATTATTTTTAAATTTAAAATCTTTCACCCCATAGGCTACAGTAGCATCTTGACCATAGGGGACATAGGCCACAGGCATGGAATGATTATGTCTTTCAATTATTTCCAAATCACTAATTATGGAAGTATTGTACAATGTAGAAGCAATTTTACACACACCTCCACCTATGGTAGTGGTTATATTTGAACCAATATAGGACTGGCCTTCTTTATATCCCTTTTCTTCAGTATAAGGACCGAGAATTTTGTTTTGAGAAAATACCTCTCCAGGAAATACTACAGTACCAGCTAAAGAATCTGCTGCTAATTGAACATTGTGTTTTTCACTTGGCAAAGAAATTTCAAAAACTGTACAAAAAGCAGCCATTAGAACATTGGCTCCATTTTCTTCTTGTGCTTTTAAAAAATTTATATCTTCTGCCCAAGGTAAATTATCAACTGCCCCAGATACTTCAGGAACATCTATTTTTAAATTCTCCACATTAGACTGAATTTCACTTTCAATTATTAAATCCTCCTCTATAGCTTCAGGCTCATAGGATTCTAAACAAAACAACATGGCTAAATTAGCCAATAGTACAGAAAGTTTATTATTTTTTATTTTTAACACCTCCATTTTAAATCCTTATAATAGTTTTTAATTTTATGGTCTAAAATATTCATATAAGAATTTTTAAAAAATATACTTTCAATTGAGATTAAAAAACCCTATATATTGAACCTCTCATTTTCATTTATATTAGTATTTATTTTTATATTATTGCTTACAAATAGTCTTAATAAGGATTGTAATGTAGGATATTATGGTATAATTAAAAATAATTAAGATTATATAAGGGAGAAGAAGTATTCCCAGTTTTTTCAAGGAGGAAAATATGAAAATTTTAAATCAAATAAAATCTTTAGAAGAAGTTTTTTGGCTAAATGAAAACCATGGTAATTTTCAAGATGTAATAGATATTTTGCCTATAAATTATAAGGATGTATTGGAGGCAGAAGAAAGGCTAGAAAGATTTGCACCTTTTATTAAAAAAGCTTTTCCAGAAACAGAAAATGGCATTATAGAATCTCCCATATTAGAAATCAATGAAATGAAAAAGAGAATGGAAAAAGATTTT
>JAAZMA010000079.1 GCA_012799055.1 Tissierellia bacterium | reverse complement strand
CCTTCATCTGATAATGCTTTATCTACTGTTAAACTTTCACCTGTTAAATCATTATATTGTTTTAATAGGTTTACTGCTTTAGTTCCTGTTTTATCTGAATATGTTTCTCCATCTCCTAATGGAATATCATGATAAATAGTTTCAGCAATCATATTATTAATAGTTCTCATAATTAAACTATCAATTTTAATGGTCATAGAATTTTCAACTGCATTATATAGCATTGATAAGAATCCGTTTAATTGATTAGCACTTGTGAAACTTTCTTTTACTTGTAATTCTGTGAAGCTCATTGGTACTTCAAAAGTAACTTTTTTATTGAAGAATTTAGCACTTACAGAAGGTTTATAAAAAATATCTTGATTATAAGTTTCACCATCTACTAAATCCCAACTCTCATTTTCTGTAGCCTGTGGAATATCTGCCTGTATTTTCTCTAATACACTACCAAATTCCCAACTATCCATTAGAACACTAGGAATATTACCACTATAGGCACGATTAACAAATATTGTTTTTCCTACCTTGTTTACTAATGTTTTTACATAATTATCAATACTTACATTATCAAATAATTCTGTTCCAACATCTACAACATTTGATAAATCTTCCTGTAGTAAATCTGATTTTCCTAATAACTCATCTGTAATACTGTTTACTAAACTATAAATTTGCTCAACTTTCATTTTTATAACCCCTTTCAATTTAAAATATTTAGAGTAACAACACTATTTATATCTATTGACATTAAATTATAAATATGGAAATCTGTCAAATACTTATTAACTTTATCATAGAAATCTACTTCTTTTATTTTAGTTCTTATAATTTCTTTATTGCCTTCATTATCTGTTACTATGTTTTCAACCGTTATATTTTCATCATTGTTTACAAAATCTTCATCATTATATGCACTAACTTTATTAGTATCAGTTCTAGTATTATCAGTAGTCATATTATTAGTTGTTAGTTCTGTAATAGTTTCCTTATAATTTGTTAGTAGATTTTCGCTATCTAAATAATTTAATATAATGTTATTCCATTTACTACTAAACATATTATTTAAAATATCTGCTAATTCTTCAACTGATAAATTAGTTACTATATTAGATACTGTTCTATTACCATATATATTAATATAATATTTATCTAATAGATCACTATCTACAAAATTAAATATATCCTGTCCTACTTTTCTATTATCCATAGTTTCAAAGAGATTAGTTAAACATTCTTTTACTTTCATTTTCTCACCCCCACTCTCAATTTTCTATTATTAGTATCAATCATCATTTTAAATATTAGTAGTTCATTCTTTACCTTTACTATATTAGGTATAAATCTTCTTAAACTATTAGCACTTAAAAAGTATTCTAGGTAAAACTCCATACTTTCAGCTAATTTATATAAAGCATATAATTCATCTGCCATTACTGATAGTCTTTTTAAATCACTTGACAATTTATTTAGTTTCATAATCATATCATTACTTTTATTATTAAATTCACTAAATAAAATATGAAGTTCAACCCTGTTTACTTGTAACATTCTTTCAAATTTTCTTTTTACTGTATTCATAGTATAATCAATAGTAGAAATATATTGACTTACAATATAAGCATTACTATCATCAACACTATTTAGAATACTTATTAATTGACTTAAATTATTTTCTAATATGGTACATGATGAATAAGATTGATACATATTATTTTTTACTACTGATATATTCATTAAACCACCTTCTTTTTATCTTCTTCATCTTCTGCTGGATCTTCATCTTCTGCTGGATCTTCATCTTCTGCTGGATCTTCATCTTCT
>JAAZMA010000060.1 GCA_012799055.1 Tissierellia bacterium | reverse complement strand
TAAGCAGTTTCTCTTCCAAGCACTAAGGATTCTCCTAGCCTTAAATTATTTACACCTGGTACTATTTTATCTTCCATAATTAAATGTAGACTACTAGAGTTTCCTCCAGATATAATTTCTAGATTTATATTATATTTTTTCTCTATATTTTCCCCTATACTTACTAATCTACCTAGATTTTCATTGTCGGGAATAACCCCGCCATAACATGTTAAATTAGTGCCTATTCCTATTATTTCAATTCCTTTTAAATTTAATATCTCATCTACTGCACTATAAATATCCTCTTCTACATAATACCCTTCTCTTAAATCTCCTAAATCCACCATTAATATTATTTTATGAGTAATTCCCTTCTCCAAAGCCTTCTCCGATAAAGTCTTTATAGTTTCTATTTCTGAATTAAGGGATATATCTGCATATTCTATTACCAATTCTGCCTCAGATTTCATAGGTAATCTTAATAAAATCTTAGGAATATTAAAATCCTTTAGTTTAATTAAGTTTTCTATTCTAGAATCTGCTAAATAATCTACTCCCCCATCAATATAAGCTTTTGCAATTTCAGTATGACCACAAAATACTTTGGTAACACCTGCTACTTTAATTCCCTTAGCTTTACATTGTCCCACTATGGTTTCTACATTGTGTTTAATTTTTTTTGTACTTATTTCCACCTTCGGATAATTCATAAATATACCCCCTATTATAATAATAGGCGACCAAAGGTCGCCATTGAGACAATAAGCTCCTTATTGTCTCAAACTTAGTTTTAGTAACTCTAATGCTTCTTCTGGATACTCTTTAGACATTACACCTAGTGAAGCCATAATATAATAATTATCTATTAAAATTTTAGCATCTTTATTTGGTAATAATTCATCTCCCCGATTATTAATGCTAATATTTTTTAGAATTTCTATTCTATTAGGCAATCTAGTTAATGCGCCACCAGTACCTATTATAGTTTGAACCTGAGTTAAATCCTTACCTTCTGCTAAGGTTTTCTTCCCACTGGGCCCATATAAATTCCTAAGTCTCCCTGCATGTCTTTTAATAGCTGTAATAACTGCATGAAGAGTTAACTTTTCTACAAACTTTTTTTCTAAATTAGATATTGGAATAGATTTATGATTTTCAATAATTTCTTCCAATTCTTGTAAAGATATATTTAATTCTTTAATAAGTTCTTCTTTCCCTACCATATCTACTATATTGTGCATATTTACAAATACTCCCAAATCTCCTTCCACTGTTCTTTTGGCTAAAGGTTCTGGATTTATTAATATTCTATTTATTTCATCACTACCTTCAGTTACAGAATGAATATCCGTAGTAGCACCACCTACATCTATTGTTATTAGATCTCCTATTTCTTCATATAATAGCTGTGATGCCTCCATTACTGCTCCAGGAGTGGGCATTATATGTCCATTTACCATATTTCGAATTTTTTCCATTCCCGGTGCATGAACAATGTGTTTTTCAAACACCTGTTGAATTATTTTCCTAGTAGGTTCAATATTTAATTCATCTATTTTAGGATAAACATTTTCTACTATATACAATTCTGATTTTTTATTTTTAAATAATTCCCTAACTTCCTCTCTGTTTTCCACATTGCCTGCATATATTACAGGAACATCCAAATCTAAATTTCCAATTAGTTCTGAATTGTATAAAGAAGTATCCCTTTCTCCATAATCTACACCACCAGCTATTAAAATAATATTTGGTTCTATTTCCTTAATTTTATTTAAATCTGATTCTCTTAACCTTCCTGCAGTTATATATTTTATATTGGCCCCTGCCCCCAATGCAGCCTCTTTGGCGGCTCTTACAGTCATATCATATACTAAGCCATGGACAGTCATTCTAAGGCCTCCTGCGGCGGAACTAGTGGCTATTAATTGATGATATTGTATATCTTCCGTATTTAAATTATTGGCTAAATCTTTTATTGCA
Organism: Tissierellia bacterium; assembly: GCA_012799055.1. Taxonomy (GTDB): domain Bacteria; phylum Bacillota; class Clostridia; order Tissierellales; family Tepidimicrobiaceae; genus JAAZMA01. The sequence continues at coordinate 22,055 of JAAZMA010000060.1, read as the reverse complement.
GCCCTAAGACCTATATTTACATCTCCTGCTAGTATGGATGTAGAAGATTGCCCTTGTCCAATAAATTCTGGACAAGGGTTTAAATTAAAGCCATTAACTACTGTTGTAGTACTCCCAATTTCTGCAACTAATAAATCAATTTTCATTTTTCATCTCTCTTCTTTTCTTTACAAGAAATGTAGCCACTTGGTCCCCATTGGAACCTCTACCAAATCCTGCATCCATACCGTTTTCTATAGCCAGTTCATTAGATACTTGTGTTCCTCCTGCTGCAAGAATTATCTTCTCCCTAATGCCTTTTTCAACACTTAAATCATGTAATTTTTTCATATTTCTATAATGAATATCATCATGGGATATAATAGTAGATGCTAAAATTGCATCTGCGTCAATTTCTATGGCTGCATCTACTAATTTTTCTACTGGTACAGATGTGCCAAGATAATGACATTCTATTCCGTATTTTTCTATACCCCCATGTTTAATATCTATAATTTCTCTAAGTCCAACAGAGTGTTCATCTTCCCCCACTGTAGCAGCAACCACTTTCATAGGATTTTTTTCTATTTCTTCCCTAATTTCATCTTCTGTAAACACTTCTGGTTTAGGTGGTATAATTAATTCATCTATATCTATTGTAAAATCAACTCTACCTTTTAATTCAATTCTAGTACCTTCTGCTTCTTGCATTATTTCTTTATGAATTACTTCCACATCTTCTAAACCTAGTTTTTTACCAATTTCCAATGCAGCAAATTCTGCTACCCTTTCCTCTGCTGGTAAAAACATAGTCATTAAAACTATTCCATCTCCTAACCATTCCATTTCTGGTTTTAACTTAGAACTATTTCTTAATTCTTTTGTTTCTTCTAATCTTAAATAAACATTATCGTTTTCGTCTAATTCATCTATATAGATTATCTTGTCTGGGTCTTCAAAGGTACTTCCACCAATTAATTTGGAAGGATTATCTATTGCTGTTTTATCATATTGGGCTATATTATTATATCCAAAATGTGCAGTAACTGGAGCCATATAATCCTCATCTCTTTCATAAACTGTACCTACTCCTATACCCCCCTCTATTTTTCTAGATATTCCATCTCCATTTCTTTCTGGATAATAACCTGAATCTACAAAGAAACCTTGTTCTACTGCATTAAAATATCCTCCAACTTCTATTATTTCTTCCATAAAAAGTACTGCTCTCTCTTTTAATTCTCTAACTCTATCTGCTAATTCTCCTTCATCTCTTTTGATTTCCACCATTTCATTAAGTCCATCCATACCTGCAAAAGCCTGTTTAGCTGTATCTACAGCCTCTATATTGTAAATATGCCATGGCACATTTCTACCTTCATCAGGAGTAATAGTAGATTGAATTTCCGCCCTAGTTAATTGGGATATTAATAAATTTAATGTATGGGTTACTGTAGCTTCTCTAGTGGAAGATTCCATATATTTAGTATTCATCTGTGCCCTCATTTTATAATCGGCAAATAGTTCCCGTAATGCCACAGCATATGGTAAATCCAATCTCATACATGGAGCAGGAGGTGCTGTAGGAGGTACTGTAGACAAACAAATGTTTTCTTTTTTCATTCCCACTTTCACAGAAAACATTGAGTTTATAGCATGTTGCACCATTAATTCTGGCATTACTTTCCAAGCTTCCCTAGCAGTAGCATTAGCATTATGGGCTCCATCTATTTGAGCAATTTCTCCCCAAGACATAATACGTTTAGCACAAGCAGCATCTACAAATGACCTAATCATATTAATATTTCTATATAATACATTGTACTGAGGGTCTTGATGAGCACCATTGACTCCTTCTTCTGCAAACATAACTGCAATTTCTGGTCCTGCCACACCACTAACATAGGAGTGATAATTAATTGGTCTACCTACCTCATCTTCGATTATATCTAAAGCCTTTCTCTGTGCCCTAACCTGTTTCCTAGTAATAGGTATTCCACCAATTCCTTGGGGTGTACCTTCTATTAGGCCATCATAATGGCTTTGCCCTGCAGTCCTTATTACCATTATATGGTCTGCTCCATGCCATGCTGCCATTCTCATTCTTCTAATATCGTCTTCAAATCTACCAGAAGCAATTTCTGTAGTTATAGTAGATTTTCCCTGTGGGTCTATATTGTCAAAATACTTAGCTGCTGGTAATGGCTGAGATTGCTTAAGGGGTTTTGACATATCATAATACTCAAATTTACCTAATTGTCTCTTTTCATTAATTCCATCTCGCCAAATCCAGCCCCTTCTTCTTGGCCTGTATTTATCTAAATCCTTTAATATATTTTCAATATCTAATTTTTCATTAGGCTTTAAATCCATTAGTTTCCACCTCCCTGAAATATCTCAATTACATCTTCCCACATTTCCCCTTCCACTAATTTTAATCCTGCATCTCTAATTCCCATGTTTTTTTCTTTGGCTAATCTATATACTATATGGCCTGCTCCTTTACCTAATAGTCCCCTATCTATAGCACCATTAACTATGGATTGTGCTTCAATACTTGAAAAACCCATTCTTAGTAATACTGACCGTTCAATGGACGGAGATGTGTTTTTTTCAGCTAACTCAACTAAGGGATCTACTATTTGTTCAGCTAATTGCCAAAACCTTTCCTCTAGTTGAGCTTCCGTTAAATGGGCTAGATGTTTTCTTCTCTCATTAAAATCATCTTTTCTTTTCATATAGGTCTCCTCCTAATATTTCACTTGGAATTCATCTAATACACTTTTAACAAATTGTTCACTAGATTTAGTGTCTTCTGCCAAGAAATTAATATCTTCCTTAGTAACTTCTTTTACATTATTATTTTGAATACAATTTCTTATATAGGATCTTCTAATTCTATTTAAATCCACTTCTTTAATCTTAATGTATTCTGGTCCTTTGGGAAGTATAATATTTTCTCCTGGTACTTCTTCAGATGGATCTCCAATTAATATTTCAATTCCATTTTCCTTGGCAAAACTTAATTGTGGCTGAATATGTTTTCCTGCACCTGTATATTCTGTCTCTTGTACTACTATTATTTGGTCCTTATCTAGTTCTTGAGCCAATTTAAAGGCAGCAGCTAATGAAGTATTTCCAGCTGGTCCTCTTTCTAATCCTTCTAATTGTGCCAATGCTTCCGTCATATAAAATACAGAACCTTGGTTTACAGTTACATATCTATCCATATATCTTAAGGGTCTAGCAGCTGACCTTGGTACATCTGACCTATCTGGCCAAGTAGCAAAAGGTATTCCAAATCCAGTATGGCCTGTTGTAAAGGATTTTTTATTAAATTGAGTATCAGATGCCATGTGAAGCCCTTGTAAGCTAACAGATGCTCCTACAACTTGTGTACCCATGGCCCCTCCTTTAATTAATCCTCTAGCTGTTCCAGTTAAATTTCCTCCACCAGCATTAGTCACCACCACTACATCTGGATCTTTACCTTCCTTTTCTCGAAACTGCTTAGATAATTCATAACCTAAAGTTTCCACACCTGCAATTCCAAAGGGTGTGTATAATGATGCATTAAAATATCCTGTTTCTTCTAATAGAACTAAAAATGTATAAAACAATTCTGGTCCAACTGACAATTGTACTACTTCTGCACCATAGGCTTCACATTTCCTTGCCTTTTCGACTATTTCAGGTTGTCCAATTCCCCTAGAGTCATAACACTCCTGTACTATTATACATTTAAGTCCTCTCATGGCTGCTTGAGATGCAACTGCTGCTCCATAGTTTCCAGAGGTAGCTGCTATAACTCCCTTATAACCAAGTTTTTGCGCATGATAACAACTTGTGGCAGCTCTTCTAGCTTTAAATGAACCTGATGGATTACTTGCCTCATCTTTAACAAATATTCTTGCACCTTTGCCCTTGGGTGCAAATTTTCTGGCTAATTTAGTTAAGTTTCGAAGTTCTAATATTGGAGTATTACCTACACCTGTTTCCCTTTGAATTCTTTCTATTTCTTCTAAATCATATCCTGTTTCCTTCATCATCTTTTCATAATCGAAGCCAATACCTTTCAATTCAAAATCTTCATAGTCAATACCTATAGACTTTTTCATTATTTCTGTATTCCTAGCCATTACAGCCTCAAAACTCATATCATTAGCCATATTATTCACCATCCTCTTCAATTAAAGATCTAACTTGTCTGCCTATATATAGTAATTCTGGTACAGCTTTTCCAAAATCATGTTTATAATATGGATTTACTTCTATTAGCTTTCCTTCTACCTTTCTCCCTATATAAGTTTCTATTTCTACAATATCACCAAGACTTGCTTCATCACTTAATAAAAATCCCTTATCCCACATCTCAAGAGGTACATTTTGAGTATCCTCAGGTATATTTGGTGCCCTTTCTCCCGCTTCTAATACAATTCTATGAATTCTTACCCAATCACCTTTTTTTGCATCCATTTTATCCCGTCCTTTTCTATTTATCTGGGGTGAAAAGTCGCCCCTATATATTATAGTTTGTGAAATTTAAACTTTGAAATAATAAAGTAATCCCTTATTAATCTTCAATTAAATCTCTCATATCTCCCATAATAGCTCTAGGTACTGGCAAATCTATCATGGTTTTTAGTCCAGGTCTTGCATTAATTACATGGGGAATCATATTAACACACATTGCAATAGTTCCAATTCCTCCTGGAACTTCTGGTGTAATGGCCATATTAATATTTGGTGTCCCTTTTATGGTAATATAATCTCCAGTAGCTCCACCTTCTAATTGAGGTTCAATTTGTTGAGGATGTAACATTTCAATTTTCTTTTCCCCATTTACATATCCATAACCCTTCATATTGCATCCAGCTACATCTCCAGCATCTACTTCTGCATAGGTAGATTTCCTATATACTGAAGATACTATTGGTTCGCGACTTAATTTAATTTCATCATCTAATTTCCATCCTAAGGCATGGGCAATCATAGTAATAGATTCAGGGAATCCTACATGACCTGCTAATGTACCTTCTTCTACTTTTTTGTTAAATTCTTCTACAGTTAACCCTACTCCTTGTCCACTCATTACTGCTGGTCCAAAAGGAGATAGATTATTTATTCTTTCAGCCTTAATAGAGTCCACATCAATACAAGCTCCTGTTAGTGTAATTACTAATAAATCCATAATAAGACCTGGATTAATTCCTGTTCCTAATACTGTAACACCATTTTCTTTTCCAATTCTGTCCATCTCCTCAGCAAGTTTTGATTCTTGTGCTTGTGGATATGCCATTTCCTCAGCAGTAGAAATTACATTTATTTTATTTTCTAAACAATATTTTATTTTAGGGAATACATCCTTAGTAAAAGAGCTTGTAGCTATAAGCACTACATCAGCTGCCTTTTCTGTTATTACCTCTTCAGCTGTTTTAATAATAATATCCTCTCTATTTCCCTTTTCTATATCTAAAAAATCAAACATGCTTTTCCCAAGCTTTTCTCCTATATCAATAGCTCCTACAATTTCTACACCTTTTTTATTAAGCAACATTTCTGCCATACCTTTTCCCATGGCACCAATGCCCCAAATTATTACTTTTACATTTTCCTTTGCCATATAAACACCTCCATGATTTTTCTATGATATATATGCAATAATATGCCAATATCATACAGTTTAAATTAGAACAAATTAATTGCAGCCACCATTCTATCCTTAGTGCCTTTTTCTCTTCTATAGGAATGAAATTTATTTATATTACAAGAAGTGCAAAGATTTGAAGAAATTATATTTTTATCTAATACTCCTGATTTTTTTATTTGCAAATAATTTAATTTCCATAAATCTAGATAAGTTTTATTGTGTCTTTCCATTATAATCCCTTCAAAATCTCCATATCTTTCTAAAAAACTTTCTCCTAAATCTTTAGATATTTCATAACAACAAGGCCCAATAGATGGCCCAATTGTCACTAGTAAATCCTGAGGATTAGAATCAAATTTACTTACAAAAGTCTTTATCATTTTACCAGAAATATTATCAAAACTCCCTCGCCATCCTCCATGGGCTAAACCAATGACTTTTTTCTTTGTATCTACAAAATAAATAGGAACACAATCTGCATGGTATGTCATTAAAACTATATTGGGAATATTAGTTATAAGGCCATCTCCTTCTTTCCCAGTAATTTTGCCATAATCTTTTAAATTTTCATCCATAATTTCTATATGATTACTGTGAATTTGTTTTAAACTGATTATATTTGATTCTGGTACATTAAGAATTTTAGATACATTATATATGGTATTTTCTATATTCCATCCTATTTTAGAACTAAATAAATGATTTATAAAACCTAACTTTTTAAATATTTCAAATTCGTAATAAAGTATATTTTCCCTATTCTTTTCTACAATATTCATTTATTCACCTCTATCATTCTTCATCTAGTATTTTTTTCAATTCTTCCATAAAAGTATTTAAATCTTTAAACTGCCTATAAACTGAGGCAAATCTAACATAAGCTACCTCATCAATATCTTTTAATTTATTCATTATCATTTCGCCAATATGTTGACTAGTTATTTCCTTATCTAAAGAATTATATAAATTTTTTTCTATATCATCTACCATTTTTTCTATGGTCTCTAAGGACACAGGCCTTTTTTCACAAGCTTTTAATATTCCATTTAAAACCTTATTTCTATCATAGGATTCTCGTGTCCCATCTTTTTTTACTATTAATAGAGGCATTTTTTCAATCTTTTCATAGGTTGTAAATCTTTTAGCACATCTTATACATTCTCGCCTTCGTCTAATGGCTTGTCCTTCATCAGTTGGCCTAGAATCAATTACCTTGCTTTCATAATAATCACAAAATGGACATTTCATTTATTCACCCCACTATTCTATCTATCTTGATTATAATATATTGTTTTTAAATTGTCTAATAGCTTAATCCTTCACATCTATATTTACTAAAATAGCATCTGTGCCTATTCTAACTATATCTTTCCAATCAATTAAATAGTTATTATTTTTACCAAAAATACTTAAAACTTTTCCTGGTCCAGGAAGCACTAAAGCCAATACTTTACCATTTTCTAAATCTATTTCAAAATCATAGATATACCCAATCTTTGCCCCATTTCTAATATTTATTACTTCTTTTTCTCTCATTTCAGATAATTTAACCATTACTCTACCCCTTTCTTATCCTTTTTATTATATATATTTGAATTATAAGGATAAATATTACTTTTTTAGGTAAAGTAATGGTTAAAATTAAATTAGTTTTCTCAATTGTTTTAAAGCATTTTTTTCTAATCTAGATACTTGTGCTTGGGATATTCCAATTTCATCTGCCACTTCCATTTGAGTTTTCCCCTCATAAAACCTAAGATTTAAAATTAATTTTTCCCTTTTATTTAATTTTTCAATGGCTTCCCTTAATGCGATTTCCTGTAACCAAATTTCATCCTCAGATTTTTCGTCTTTTACTTGATCCATTACATATATAGCATCTCCACTATCATGATATATGGGTTCAAACAAAGATATGGGCTCTTGTATAGCATCTAATGCAAAGACTATTTCTTCTTTAGGTATATTTAGTTCACTAGCAATTTCAGTAATAGTTGGTTCTTTTAAATTTTTATTTACTAAATGATCCCTAGCTTGTAATGCCTTATAGGCTATATCTCTTAGAGATCTACTTACTCTTATGGGATTATTATCCCTTAAATACCTCCTAATTTCTCCAATTATCATAGGGACAGCATAGGTGGAAAATCTTACATTTTGACTTAAATCGAAATTGTCAATTGCCTTTATTAAACCTATACATCCTACTTGAAATAAATCGTCTGCATTTTCTCCCCTTCTATTAAATCTTTGAATAATACTTAATACTAAGCGTAAATTACCTTGTATAAATTCCTCTCTAGCTTTCATATCTCCTGCTTTAATTTTTATAAACAATTCTTGCATTTCTTCATTAGTTAATACAGGTAATTTAGCTGTATTAACACCACATATTTCTACTTTGTTTGAATGCAATTACTTCATTCCTTTCAAGTTTTTTGCCCCTTTCAATTAAAATTATTGCCTCAAATTATTTATTTTATTCAGTATGGACTTGCTAAAAATATCCAAAATTTCTTTCTTAAATTTAATACTATACAATATATTACATTAATCTTATCATTTCCTTTTTTAATCTTTTAATTATTCTTTTTTCTAATCTAGAAATATAGGATTGAGAAATGCCTAACAAATCTGCCACTTCTTTTTGAGTCTTTTCTTTACCACTTTTAAGTCCAAATCGTAATTCAATTATTGTTCTTTCTCTACCTGATAGTTTGTCTATAGCTTGACTTAACAATTCCCTATCTACTTCTTCTTCTAAAAATTTAAATATAATATCTCCATCAGTTCCTAAAATATCTGATAGTAACAATTCATTTCCATCCCAATCTACATTTAAAGGTTCATCAAAAGAGACTTCTGATTTTAATTTACTATTTCTCCTTAAATACATTAATATTTCATTTTCAATACATTTAGATGCATAAGTGGCTAATTTAATGTTTTTATCTGGATTAAAAGTATTTACAGCTTTTATAAGTCCAATTGTACCTATAGATATTAAATCTTCTATACATATTCCTGTATTTTCAAATTTTCTAGCTATATAAACTACTAATCTTAAATTTCTTTCTATGAGAATACTTCTAATATTATCATCATATTTTAATCTTCCTAAATAATATATCTCTTCATCTGGTTTTAGTGGTGGAGGTAATACCTCCCCGGAACCTATATAGTAAATAGTATTTTTCAAACCTAATTTCTTTAATACTTTGTAAAAAAACAAGTCCATTTTAATGCTTAAACTTTCCATACTTTTCCCCCTTATTTTCTAATCTAATATTTCTGGATGTAATAATCCACTGTACCCTTGGTCCACAGTTAATTTATCATTGTAAATTGCCACTATAGTTTCATCAGCTGGTTTTTTTATTTCGTCTTCTAAATAAATTTTTATTATATCTGGTTTAAATCCTATTAAAATTCCACTGTCATTTCCTATGGATTTAAAAGGTATTAATCTTAAACGCATATCATCTCCAATCTCCTCCATTACCTTTCCAATAATATTTAAATCTAATTCCTGATTATTTAAATACATATCCTTTATACTTTCAGGTAGTATAGTTTCCAATGCTGAATACTCCACTATAATTACAGGCTTTTGTGTAATAGGTTCCTTTAAAAAATTTCCTGTATCAATTAATGCTATTAAGTTTACTTCCTTATCTTTAAGACCAATTACTACAGAGGTTAAATAGCTTTCTCTATTTAATCTTTTTTTGTAATATTTAATAATGGAGAATATTAAAAAAATACCTATTCCAATTCCAATTATTAAATATGTTGATAATTCCTTAGAATTTTTAAAAGAAAATCTTATTAAGTAAGGATTATTATTAAAAATATAAAAAATACCAATAATAGCACCTGCAAATATAAAAGATACTAGATAAAAGGCAGAGATTTGTTTAATAAATTGTTGTAATCCTTCAGGATTAAAAGCCAAAACTATCATTACAATTGAAATTAAAAATTTAATAATAAATTTCCCCATAAATTGAAAAGATGGAAAAAAAACAATTAAAGTGTAAGTTGAGCCTATTAGTGCTGATATAAATAATCTTAATTTGCTAATTTTAGTTCTTGTAATCCTAGCTGCTACATATAATATAATAAAGTTAATAATGATATTTTCTATTAATAGATATTCTATATATATAGACAATAAAACCTCCCCCTACCAAATATCTATACTAAAATCCTATTCAAAGAGTATAATATTTATGTCCATTATATATTTTTTTCATTAAGGAAAATGTCATAAATTAAAAACAAAAAAAACGATTCTCTACTTGGAGAAACGTTTTTTTACATTATTTTCATTTAATTATCTATAATTATTTGCTATCTTTTCTTAAAAAGGTAGGAATATCTAAATCGTCTAAGTCAAACTGGCTAGTTGCTGCACTTTCTTCATTCATTATCCTTTCTTTACCACTAATTACTCCCTTTCTTCTCTCCGCATCAAATCCTGTCGCAATAACTGTTATTTTTATTTCGTCTTTTAAGTCCTCATCTATGCCAGCACCAAAAATAATATTAGCATCCTTATCTACTGATTGTCTAATTAAATCTGCAGCCTCATTAACTTCAAATAAACCTAAATCCTCTCCCCCTGTAATATTTAATAGTACTGCCTTGGCTCCATCAATGGAAGTTTCCAATAGTGGAGATTTAATGGCTTGTTTAGCTGCCTCCACTGCACGATTTTCCCCAGAAGCTTTACCAATACCCATATGTGCAATTCCTTGATTATGCATTATAGTTTTTACATCAGCAAAGTCTAAATTAATTAAATTTGGTACTGCAATTAAATCTGAAATCCCTTGTATACCTTGTTTAAGTACCTCATCTGCCATAGCAAAGGCTTCTACTATAGTAGTCTTTTTTTCTGCTACTTGTAACAGACGATCATTGGGTATGGTAACTAAAGTATCTACTTTGGTTTTTAATTCTTCAATGCCTTTTTCTGCATGTATCGCCCTTTTTCTTCCTTCAAAAGTAAAAGGTTTAGTCACTACTCCAACTGTAAGTATACCTAATTCTTTAGCTACTTCTGCAACTATTGGTGCAGCACCAGTACCTGTTCCACCACCCATTCCTGCAGTTATAAAAACCATATCAGCTCCTTTTAAGGATTCTGTAATTTCATTTCTATTTTCTTCAGCTGCCTTCATACCAATCTCTGGATTAGCACCAGCACCTAAACCTCTAGTTAATTTTTCACCTATTTGCAATTTTATTTCAGCCCTAGACGAATTAAGTGCTTGTCTATCTGTGTTTAATGCAATAAATTCAATTCCTTTGACACCACATTCAATCATTCTATTGACAGCATTATTTCCACCACCACCAACCCCAATAACTTTAATCATCGCAAATTCTTCCACATCTACATCAAAATCAAACACTACTTTTCCCTCCTATTCTGTTATTGTTTGTTTTTTCTTTCCTTCCTTTTTTTCAGTAAGATTCTTCTGATACTAGCAAAGTTTTCAAATAATCTTCCTCCGAAAGTAAATATTGCAGCATAATACAAAGGCACACCTAGTCTATCTCCAACATAGGCTAAAAAAGCTGCTAAAACAGCATTTCCAAAGAAACCTGATATGAAAATACTAGTATCAAATTTATCCTCTAAATTGGCTTTTATCCCCCCAAAAACTGAATCTAAACAGGCAAGGATAGCCACAGAAATATATAAAGAATAAGTAGTATTATAAGTATATGGAAGCATTAAACCTATTGCTAATCCTAATAATATACCTATTAGTGCAAAAAACATATTAATCACCCTCTTTTGATGGTTTTGAATATAAATAATTAAATCTACCATTATAGCCTGGTATTACAATACGATCCTTTACAGTAGTTTCAATATTTAGTTGATCTATAGTTCTTAATGCATAAGCATAAGTATTAGGTGCATTTATAGCAGCATTTAATAATTTTGGATCACCAATGGCAGATATATAAAAGGGAGCCCCAACACTTCTTCCATTAACTCTAATTATGGGCCCACCACATTTAATTTCCGATATGGCTAAAACTCGCTGCCCATTAATATCTATAGCTTCAGCTCCAGCTCCTCTTAAATCATTAATAATCCTCAATACATCTATATCATGAATAAGATCTAAATCATATTCTTGTCCAAAAGCACCCTCTGACAAATTGTCCTCCATTTTTATTATAATTCCAGGTCCTTCTACTTTTTCAAAACCAGCAGCAATTTTACTATTTTTTAGTTCCTCATTTAATATATTTATAATATTTTCATCTCCTGAGGCAATACTTTCTAAAATTTTTAGCTGTTCATTCCTTTTAAATGTTAGACTTTTTAAATCTTCAATTTCTTCTTTTACAGAATTTATTTCATTTTTACTTGTTTGAATAGACCTTAAAGTAACAGGTGCAAGTATGGGTATGTTTTGTTTTAACTGTCCTGCCATAAATATCCCTAATAGTAATGAGAAGATTAATATGATTAAATTAGGTTTTTTTGTTTTATTCATATTTATCCCCCAAATCTAATTGTCTTCTTCCACAGGTTTTGCATAAATAAATTCTTTTAGTTTCCTATATTTAGGTATTTTTACATTTGTATCTTGTACTAGATTAACAGTATAATCATAATATTCTAAAGTGTGTACAATACCTCTTTTAAGTGCTAAAGCAGATTCTAATGTATTTGAATTTCCTATGGCTTTTATGACAATGGGAGAAGATATGGAAACTCCATTTACCTCTATATGATCACCTGCTTTTTCAATCTCTGTAAAAGTTGTATATCTTTGATCATTAATAGAAATAGCCTCTGCTTCTGCAGCATTTAATACAGATATGGTTTGAAGAATAAGGTCTAAATCATCTACTATACTGTATTCAATTCCAAATTGCACATCTGCTGGCGGATCATGTATTTCTAAAATTATTCCTGGTCCTTCTAAATCTACATATCCAGCTAACATTCTATATTTTTCTAAATCCTTATACAGATTTTCAGCATATATATTATTGTCCACCTCTCCCCTTTCATATGCTTTAATCTTAGCCTCAACCTCATCCAATGCTTTAATTAATGTATCCCTTTCCTCTTGTGTTTTTTTCAATTCTAAGGCTAGTTGTTGAGCTCTTTGGGTAGGCAAAACACCTTCACCAACAGTTTTATTAACAGTTTTAAACTGAATTGCTAATATAATGCCTAGGAATAAGGAAACTATGGTAATAGCCAATTGACCGTTATTTCTTTTCATATAATTCCCCCTATTAATCATCTACTACTATTGTCGGATTATCCCCTTTATTCATCAGTATCTGCTTTACTTTTAATTCTTTTTTTTCAATATCCTTTAATATTTCTGATAAGAAGCTTAATTTATATTCTACATTATCTAAGGGTCCAAAAGCAATCTTTGTACCATTATTTAATTCAATCATTGTATTTTCTTTCTTTGAAAAATTAATATATTTCATTTGTTTTAATAGCTTACTATCTTTTCCAATTTTTAAAAAATCTAATTTCCCTTCATCCCCATTATTAAACAAAAAATCTCCAATTTCTAAATTAACTAAATCTAGTCCAAAAATTTGAGGAAAATTTATTTCACCTTTTTTCTCTTCAATATTCAAAATACAACCTTCCTCATCTATAAAAACAAAGGCACCTATATAAGGAATTACAGCTACTTCTTCCCTTTCTTCTACTTCAATTATAATAGTACTTGGCAATTTTCTTCTTATTTTTACATCTCTTATATATGATAAATTATTAATACTATCTTGGCAATGTTCTTTATTTATTTTAAATATATTTTCTCCTTTTAAAAATATTGATGCTTTAGAGATTGTGTCCTTACTTAATTTTTTATTACCTACTATTTCTATTTTTTTAATAGTAAAAAAATCTGTTTTAAATGCAAATAAATATATTAATATAAATATAAATAATAGCAATATAAAATTTAATATTCTTTTTCTTCTTTTTTCTCTTTTTCTACGCTTTTTATATCTTCTATTACTATCCATGGGCTTACACCACCAATTTGCCTGTCCAATTTTACCTTAGCAGCAAAAAGCTGCTAAGCTTTAATAAATTTAATATCTGCTCCCAGTTTTTTTAAATCTAAATGAAAGTTTTCATATCCTCTTTTAATATGGTATACATTTTCTACTATTGTTTCACCTTTAGCTGCTAAACCAGCTAATACTAAAGCAGCTCCTCCTCTTAAATCTTTTGCTGTAGTTTTTGCTCCAGTTAGTTCTTTAACCCCTTTAATTACTGCTATTCTACCAAAGGTTTTTATATTAGCTCCCATTCTAATTAATTCTTCAGCATGTTTAAATCTATTTTCAAAAACTGTTTCAGAAATAATACTTGTACCTGTACCAATACTTAAAAGAGCCATTATTTGTGCTTGCATATCTGTAGGAAAACCTGGATAAGGCAATGTTTGAATCATTTCAATGGGATTTATCTTTTTAGGCCCTATTATTTTTAAAGATTTTTCATCAGTATATATTAAACATCCTGCTTCTCTTAGTTTTGCACTAATAGCTTGAAGATGGTCTATTATTACATTCTTAATAATAATTTCTCCTTCAGTTATAGCCGAAGCCACCATAAAGGTACCTGCTACTATTCTATCTGGCATAGTATTATGATTTACATCTATTAATTTATCTACACCTTCTATAGTAATTACACTAGTCCCAGCTCCTTTTATTTTTGCTCCTGCACAGTTTAAGTAGGTTTGTAAATCTATAATTTCCGGTTCCCTAGCTGCATTTCGGATTATTGTAGTTCCTTTTGCCCCTACTCCTGCTAATATAATGTTCTCAGTAGCTCCTACACTTGGATAATCTAATTGTATTTCAGTGCCAATTAAACCTTTAGTTCTACAATGAATAAATCCATGGGATTCCTCTATTTCAGCTCCTAATTCTCGTAGGGCTTTAAGATGTAAATCAATAGGCCTTGGCCCAATTTCGCAGCCTCCTGGATAAGAAATTTTCACTTCACCTATACGAGAAAGCATTGCTCCCATAAATATAATTGATGAACGCATTTCTCTAACTAATTCTTCAGGTATTTCTACTTTATTTAAAGGCTTTGAGTCTATCCACATTATATCTTCCATATATTTTACCCTACAACCAAGGGAATTTAAAATTTTTACCATTATCTCCACATCTCTAAGATTGGGTACATTAAATAAAGTAGATTCATTTCCACCAATAATAGTAGCAGCTAATATGGGTAAAATAGCGTTTTTAGCACCAGATATATTCACTTCCCCATTAAGTCTATTACCCCCGTTGACAATAATCTTTCCCATTATCCCACCTCCAAATAAAATGTCAAAGTATATCTCCATATTATGCATATATATTGGAAGTGTGACATTTAGATTATAGTATTAGATTATCTATAATATCCACTATTTTTTCAGCTGCATTAACATTACCAATTTTACTACTATTTATAGACATTTCTCTTAATTTGTTTTTATCATTAATAATACTATTTATAATTTCATTTAAAAATTTCCCTGTTAAATCTTTTTCTAATATCACTTTAGCTGCACCTTTGTTTTCAAAAGCCCTAGCATTATATTCTTGATGATTTTCTGCAGTATAGGCTTTGGGAATTAATATACTTGGAATACCAATAGCGGATATTTCTGATAGAGTAATAGCACCAGCAGATGTTATTACTAAATCTGCAATATTTAATCCCTTGGGCATATCATAAAAATATGGTAATATTTTTATGTTTTCACCTAATTTAATATTATTTTTATCTAAGTTCTCCATAAATTCACTATAGAATCTTTTCCCTGTTATATGAAATATTTGTAAATCGTTGTTAATATTTTTTTCTATTACATAATACATTGCATCATTAAGTTTTTTCTGGCCTCCACTACCTCCAAAAGAAATAATAAATGGCATTTGGGGATTAATATTTAATTCTTTATATGCAATTTTTTTGTCAATTTCTATTATGTCTTTTCGAATTGGATTGCCAGTTAAAATTATTTTTTCAGGATATTTAAAATATTTTTCAGATTCTTTAAAAGTAATTAAAATATTATCTACATATCTAGATAGTATTTTATTAGTCATACCTGGAAAAGCATTTTGTTCATGAATAACAGTAGGTATGTTTTTTTTCGCTGCCTGATATACTACTGGGCCACAAACATAGCCACCAGTTCCAATTACAACATCAGGCTTAAATTCTTTAATAATTTTTTTCGAATCTTTAAGGCCTAAAAATAATTCTTTAATAGCTATAAAAGATTCTTTGTTAATTCTCCTTGGCATTCCCTTAACACGAATAGTTTTAAATTTAAAACCTTCCCTAGGCACTAATTCAGCTTCTAATCCTTTTTCTGTACCTACATATAGTATTTCTGCCTTCTTATGTCTATCTTTTATCTCATTAGCTATACTTAAGGCTGGATATATATGTCCTCCAGTCCCTCCTCCAGTAATTAAATATCGCATAATTTCAACTCCTATTATCTTTTACATGTCTAGAAATATTTAGTAATATGCCTATGGCAGACATATATATTATTAGGGAAGTCCCTCCATATGATACCAAGGGCAATGGTATGCCAGTAGGAGGTATGGATGAGGTAACAACCCCTATATGAATTAAAGTTTGAATTGTTATCAAAGATACAATTCCTGAAGCAAGTAATGTTCCAAATAAATCTTCCACATTTAAGGCTGTTCTAATACCCCTCCAAATAAGTAAGAAAAATAATAATATAACTGTCAAGGCACCTAAAAAACCTAATTCTTCTCCTATAATTGCAAATATAAAATCATTATAAGGTTCTGGAATATAAAAAAATTTTTGTCTGCTTTTACCAAGGCCTAGGCCAAATAATCCACCAGAACCTAAAGCATACAATGATTGAACCGCTTGCCAACCTGTATCAGTTTTATCAGCAAAAGGATCTAAAAAACTTGTAAATCTTCTCATTCTATATTGATTTTCTTCATCAGTAATTGCTTTGAATAATCCAAAGGATGCCAAAACCATTAGGAAAAACAAATGGGAAATTTTCATACCAGCTACAAATAATATACTAATTAGTGTAGCCCCCAATGTAACAGTAGTAGATAAGTCCTTTTGTAAATATATCATTCCACAGGATAAACCTATTATTAATAGCGCTGGAACCAATCCCCTTGTAAAATCCCTTATCTTGTCTTTCTTTTTAGATAAAAAAGAAGAAAGGTATATTATAGAGCCTAGTTTTATAATATCTGAAGGCATAAAAGTTTTAGAACCTATTCCTACCCATCGTCTTGCTCCCTTAAACTCTTGACCTAAGGGAGTGAAAATTAACATCCCAGTTAAAATTGACATTATAAATATAAATCTAGACATTCTATCTAACCTTCTATAATCAAAATTCATAAAAAACAATAATGCTACTGTACCTACACCTGCAGCAATTAACTGCTTTTTTAAAAAATAATAACCATTATTATATTTTTTAATTCCCTCAGGCCAAGAGGAACTAAATACCATAACAATCCCAATAAACACCAGGAGTAATGTTGCTAAAAGCAAAGTAAAGTCGGGAGCTTTTTTTATATCCTTTTTAGCCATTATTCTCCTCCCTTAAACTAAATACTGAAGCTTTGAAATCCTCTCCCCTTTTTTCAAAACTAGGATACATATCCCAGCTAGCACAAGCTGGCGAAAGAAGTACATTATCATTTTTAGTAGCTAAACTAAAACTAGTCTTCACTGCTTCTTTCATATTCTCTACTAAAAATATATTTTTAAAACCATATTTTATAGCAGTATCTTTTATTTTTTCCTTAGTTTCACCTAATAATATTAGTGCTTTTACCTTATTATTAAATGCTTTAATGAAATCATCAAAATCTGTACCTTTATCCATTCCTCCAGCAATTAATATAATAGGACTATTAATTGCCTCTATGGCTTTAATACTAGCATCTGAATTTGTTCCCTTGGAGTCATTATAAAATTTAACCCCATTTATTGTATCCACATATTCAATTCTATGTTCTACACCTGGAAAAGTTTTTAATACATCTCTTACTATTTTAAAATCTATATCCATAATCCAAGCTACAGCAACAGATGCTAAAACATTTTCTAAATTATGTTTTCCTGGTAACATTATTTCATCTATTCTAATTACTTTATCTAGTTTTTCTCCATTGTTTATTACAATATATCTGTCTTCTACATATACCCCTTTATCCAATTTATTATCTAAACTAAACCAGATAATATTGGAGTTTATTTCATTTACCATTTCTCTTATATTTATATCATCATAATTTAATATGGTAAATCCCTCTTTAGTTTGATTTTTAAAAATTTTTTTCTTAGCATTTATATAATTCTCATAATTTCCATGCCAATTTAAATGGTCTGGAGTAATATTTAATATTAAGGATATTTTAGGATTAAAATCTTTTGTGCTTTCCAATTGAAAACTACTAGTTTCAATTACAAAAATATCTTCTTCTTTTGAATTTACTAAATCCCACAATAACCCTACCCCAATATTCCCTACTACATAGGTGTTAAAACCAGCTTTTTTAAAATATTCCCCTGTTAAAGTGGTAGTAGTGGTCTTTCCATTGGTACCTGTAATTGCGATAAATTTTGCATTTGGTCGAATTCTATAGGCTAATTCTATATCTGTAATAAACTCAATTCCTTTTTCATTTGCCCTTTTAAAAATATCTAAATCTAAGGGTACACCAGGAGATTTAATTATTAAATCTATATTTTTTAAGGAAACATCATTAGTACCTAAATATAATTTTGCATCTATATCTTTTATTTCATCTAAATATTCTTTTAAATCTTCTTTTTCCTTAGTGTCTGAAATATATATATTAGCCCCTATTTTATTTAATGCTTTCACAGTGGATACCCCACTTATTCCTAGTCCTAGTATTAATATATTTTTATCTTTTAAATCCATAATTGCACCTGACTTTCAATTTAGTTTAGGCTTACTACGCCTATTAAACATAATAAAACAGTTATAGTCCAAAACACAATTACAACTCTAGTTTCCTCCCAGCCCTTTTCTTCAAAATGGTGATGAAGAGGGCTCATTAAAAATACTCTTTTTCCTGTTAATTTATAGGAGGTTACCTGAATAATAACAGACAGGGCTTCAATAAAGTATATACCCCCTGCTATAGGAATAATTAAAGGCAAATTTAAAAGTATAGCTACTGCTGCCACTGCCCCTCCTAAAGCCATAGAACCTGTATCTCCCATAAACACTTTTGCAGGATATGCATTGTATATTAAAAAGCCTAAACAAGCACCTGTTAAAGCAGCAGAAAATATAGCAGTACTTCCAAAGCCCCAATTTAGAGCCACAAGCCCAAAAAAAGATAAAACAATTAAGGTTACACCAGAGGCTAAACCATCTAATCCATCAGTTAAATTCACTGAATTTACTGTGCCTACTACTACAAAAGCTATAAAGGGCACATAAAATATTCCTAAATCTAAATATCTATTACTTAAAAATGGTACTATTACTTTTGTCCCTAACATAGAGGTATTAGATTGATATATTGCCAATATTACTGCTAAGATTACTTGCCCAATTAATTTTTGATAAGCCTTAAGCCCTAAAGACCTTTTGTTCACTGTTTTTAAATAATCATCAATAAATCCAATTATTCCAAAACCAAAAGTAGATATTAATAATACATACATATCTCTATTTAACATTCCTGAAGTAATTGTAGTTATTAATAATGCTACAAGCATTATTATTCCTCCCATGGTAGGAGTTCCTGATTTAACTAAATGTGATTCTGGACCATCGTCTCTAACATTTTGCCCTATTTTAAGTCTTCTTAACATAGGAATAATAATAGGGCCTAATATAAGGGTTATTATAAAGGAGGTGAGAATCACCCTAATAATATCTATATAATCCACCATTTATTTTCTCCTCTCTAGTAAATATTACTATGACATTTACATATGTTTTAATATATCCAATACTATTTCTTTTTCATTAAAGGGAATTACCTTGTCTTTAATTATAGTATAAGTTTCGTGTCCTTTCCCAGCTAACAATATTGTATCTTTAGCTTTTGCATTTCTTAATGCATATTCAATGGCTTCTCGCCTATTAGTAATTGCAATATAGTCTCCCTTTACCTTTTCTACACCTACAATAATATCTTTAATAATTTCATCAGGGTCCTCATATCTTGGATTGTCTGAAGTTATTATACATAAATCTGCATGTTTTGCTACTGTTTCACCCATAATAGGTCTTTTGCTCTTATCTCTATTACCTCCTGCTCCAAATAATACTACCTTTCTTCCTTCAGCAAATTGATCTATAGTTGTAAGCACTTTCTCTAAACCGTCTGGAGTATGAGCATAGTCTATTATAACAGTAAAATCTTCTTCTATAGGCACCATTTCAAATCTGCCTTTAATTCCCATTACAGACTCTAAGCCTTTTTTAATAGTAGATAAGCTTAAACCATAAACAATGCCACAAGAAGCGGCAGCTAATGCATTATATATACTAAATTTGCCCAATAAATTTAAATTAATAGGAATTGAATCATCTATAGTGTTTAAAGTAAATTCAACTCCTTTATTGCTATATACAATATCTGTAGCATATATATCTCCTTTATTATCTATTCCGTAAGTAATAGTGGGAATAGAATTTTCTACTTCTTCTAATATTCTTCTTCCATAGATGTCATCTATATTTATAATATTATATTTCTTAGTCTTGTTAAATAGTCTTAATTTGCTTTTAAAATAATTTTCCATGGTATTGTGATAATCTAAATGATCTTCAGTTAAATTGGTAAATATCCCTATTTGAAAATCTATATATTCTACTCGTTGTAAATCTAATGCATGGGAAGATACTTCCATAGCACAGTATTTTGTGTTTGTATCTACCATGGATTTTAAATACCTGGCTACTGTTAAAGAGTCTGGTGTAGTATTAATATTATCCAATTCTTTTCCATCTACTAAGGTTCCCATTGTTCCAATTATTCCTGTTTTATCCCCATGTGCATCAAATATAGATTTTATTAAATATGTAATTGAAGTTTTCCCATTGGTACCTGTAACTCCTATTAAATCTATATTTTTAGAGGGTTCCCCATAAAAAACAGAAGAAAATTTAGCCAATGCTAATTGAGTATCTTCTACTTGTAATATAGTAATATCTCCATATTCAATAAATACATTTTTTTCTACTACAACACAAATAGCCCCATTATTTATTGCCTCATTTATATAATTATGTCCATCTACAGTAAAACCTTCTATGGCAACAAACATATTTCCCTGTTTGATTTTTCTAGAATCTTGTTCTATTCCTGTTATTTCAATATAGGTATTGCCTTGTATTATTTTTGTTTTATAATCTTTAATAATTGTTTCTAATTTCAAATTAGCACCTGCTTTCCATTTTAGAAAATATAATTAATTAAAAGGCAACTTTTATAGTCGCCCCTTAACAATATTACTCCTTTGTCTTAGAAAATTCAACTTCAATAGTAGAGTTTTTATCCACTTGTGAATTTGGCTCTGGAACTTGTTTTATTACTGTACCTTCTCCAATGAAATAATACTTTAGTCCTAAACCCTCTAATATTTTCATTACATCTTCTTTAGATCTTCCTATTAAATTAGGTAATATAACTTTGTTTTCTAATTTAAATTCCTCATCTAAGTATAAATCTACAATAGAACCTTTGGAAACTTCCATATCTGGGGACGGAAATTGATCTATTATCTTAGAATCTTCTTTTATATTAAAGGACTCTGAAGTGTATTTTAATTGACTTTCCAATAAAATTCTACCTGCCTCCCCAATGGTTTTACCTCTTACATCAGGAACTTTTACCATATATTCAAATTGTTCTTTTTCCTCCTCCGTAAACTCTGGCTCTATTTCCATATAGTCTAAAATTTCTTCAATTAGTTTCCCGGCCACTGGAGCAGCCACAGAACCTCCATAATATACTCCCACTGGCTCATCTACTATAACTAATACAGATACTTTAGGGTCTGTAGCTGGAGCTACAGCTAAAAAGGAACCTATGTATTTACCAGGTGCATATTTTCCATCTATAATTTTTTGTGCAGTACCTGTTTTACCTGCCACTTTATACCCTGGAACATAAGCATTAGTTCCTGTTCCATTGGTTACTACAGATTCCATCATTTCCATCATAGTATCTGAAGTAGTTTTAGATATAACTTGACGAATTATTTCTGTTTCGTTTTCCATAATTATATTACCTTCATTGTCTATTAATTGAGATACTATTCTAGGTTTCATTAAATAACCTCCATTAGCCATGGCATTTACCGCATTAATAAGCT
>JAAZMA010000150.1 GCA_012799055.1 Tissierellia bacterium | reverse complement strand
TTTAATATTGTTTTAATAGATAATTCCTTCCCATCATCTATTATAGCTTTTGTTTCTATTTCTACTTTAGGCTTTTCTATGGTTTTTTTAGTCTTAGATATAGTGGGTTTTACATTAGCCTTAGTTTCAAAATTTTGGGCAACTGGGATTTTCCCACTACTTATTATTTTCTCTAATTCTTTGACTCTTTCTTCTAAATCTTTGTTTTCTTCTATTTTTACGATTTTTATTATTGCCATTTCTAATATTATCCTAGGCTGTGTAGCCCATTTAGCTTGATTTTCAGATTCATTTAATATATCTAAACTATTTAAAATATAATCTATGGACATTTTTTTAGACTGTTCCCTATATCTTTCTATGGTTTCTCCTTCCATATCTATTATTTCCATAGGATTATGGGAGGTTTTAACTATTAAAAGATTTCTAAAGTGATATATTAAATCCTTTATAAATTGATTTATATCTTTTCCATTTTGTATTATATCATCTATATTAAATAATGCTTTTTCCAATTCCCTATCTATTATATTATCTACTAATTTAAATAAAATGTCAGTATTTGCTATTCCTAAAATATCTAAAGTGTCTTCGTATTTTAATTCCCCTTCTTTGTAAGAAATACATTGGTCTAGTAAACTTAAGGCATCTCTCATGGAGCCATCAGAATTTCTGGCTATTAATTTTAATGCCCTCTCCTCTACTGGAATTTTTAATTCCTTACATATATTGCCCATATTTTTAGTAATATCTGTAGATTTTATTCTTTTAAAATCGTATTTTTGACATCGGGACAATATGGTTTGAGGGAGTTTTTCCGCCTCTGTAGTTGCTAGTATAAATATTAAATGTTTAGGGGGTTCCTCTAAGGTTTTTAGAAGGGCATTAAAGGCCTCTGTTGTTAACATGTGAACCTCATCTATTATATATATTTTATATTTAGTCCTAGATGGGGGATATATTACTTTATCTTTTAATTCTCTAATATCGTCAATTCTCCTATTACTGGCCGCATCCATTTCTATGACATCCATTATGGATTCATCTAATATACCTTTACATATTTCACATTGATTACATGGATTTCCATCTATGGGGTTTAGACAATTAACTGCTCGGGAAAAGATTTTGGCAGTGGAGGTTTTCCCTGTACCCTTGGTTCCAGAAAATAAATAAGCATGACCAATATTATTATTTTTTATTTGATTTTTAATTGTAGTAGTTATATGCTCTTGACCTAATACTTCATCAAATGTTTTAGGTCTATATTGTCTATATAGTGCCTGATACATAGTATCCATCCTTATGTTTTATAATATATTTATTATACCAGATAGTAAAGGGAATTACACTAAGTTTTTATATAGTTCCATTTAAACTAAGATTAGTGCTAAGCTTAAATGTTTTAATAATTTAGTATGTTAGTGCCAGGTTTAGATATTTACCAGGTTCAAATATTTGTAATAAGTTAGTAAGTTAGTGCCAGGTTCCGATATTTAGGTTCCGATATTTAGGTTCCGATATTTACTAGGTTTAGATATTATTTTGACATAATCAAAAGATAATTATGAGATGACATTATCAAAAGATAATAACACCTATTTAAAAATTCTATTTGACATTTAAGGATTTTTTAAGTATAATAATATTCTGTAATGATTAATTTTGGAGAGATGGCTGAGTTGGCTGAAGGCGCTCGCCTGGAAAGCGGGTAAACGTGATGAGCGTTTCGAGGGTTCGAATCCCTCTCTCTCCGCCATTAGAAAATTTTACCGTGCTAGATGGGGAGGTAG
>JAAZMA010000031.1 GCA_012799055.1 Tissierellia bacterium | reverse complement strand
AAATTTGGTTTTATAAATAAATTAACATGAGAATAAATAGCATTGCTTTTCGTACCTAGAATTATAAATGCAAGGCTTACCATAAATTGGGCAGATATTGTAGCTATTGCAGCACCTTTTGCTCCTAAAGAAGGAATAGGACCTAGTCCAAATATAAGTATAGGGTCTAGTATCATATTTATTATTAAACCAAGGGCATTTAATTTAAATGGAGTTACACTATTACCTGTACTATTTAGGGTAGTTGAAAAAATTGGATTTATAAAATGAAAAGTAAGGCCAAGGGCAATTATTCTAAGATATTCTTCTGCCATTCTAATTACTTCTACATCATTTAAATTAAAAAACCCTATAATTTGAGAATTAAAAATAAATAACAATAATGAATATATAATTGCAATAAAAATATCTAATTGAAAGCCATAGGATATATATTTCTTAACAGCATCCATATCATTCCTACCATAGGACTGTGCTACACTAACTCCTAAGCCTATCTGAGTAATCAGGATTAATCCTGAACCAAACCACATTAAATTCCCTGCAGTACCTACAGCTGCCACGGCTTTTGTACTTGCTCTTCCTAACCACATAGTATCAGTCAAACTATATGCCATTTGAATAAAGGATGTCCCCATAATTGGCAGTGCCAATTTAATCAATGTACTAATAATTTTACCTTCTGTTAAATTTAAGTTTCTATCCATAAATTCCTCCAAATATCACTAATATTATTCACTAGTGTTTAGTGTTTAATCCTTTAATAGCAAATCCAATGCCAATTACGAATCATAAAAAATATCCTCCTATTATATCAACCATATTATCATTTTGACTTAATTTTTTCAAACAAATAAGGCTGAATTTCAGAAAATGAAATCATAAAAAAATCGGGGCAAGCCCCGATTTAGTGCAAACTAACATCTTCCACCAAATATATCACCATTACAGAAAAGGACTACTAGTAATAAAAAGAAAAATAATAGTGAATCGTCCATGCCACATCCTCCGCCACCAAAGAATCCGCCACCTCTTCTAGATTGATTGTCAGTCATAATGAAACTCCTCCTCTTTACAATATATTTAACTCAATAACAGTTTATGTTGTCTAGAGGAAAGTGTGAATGAACTTCCAAAAATAATTAAGTGTATTAAAAAAATGAAAGTGTAATAGAGGATGGAGAATAAAATTTAATGCAAGGGGAAATCCCCTTGCATTATTTTATTGAACTAAAGGCTATATTAGCAATATTTCTCCTAAGGTTTACTAATTTATTATTTTCCCTTGAAGGATGAACTCTATTTGTAAGGAGCACAAATCCTTTTTTATATTCTAAATCTATTATTATGGAAGTACCAGTAAAACCACTATGGTATATGGTTTTGTCACTGGCTATATCACATAATACATTGTTTTCTCCCTTTACTATCCAGCCTAGTCCTCTTTCTGAATCCAAGCCTTTTGTATGGCATTTTGCCATTACATCTATGGTTTGTTTATTAAGTATTTGCTTTCCATCATAAATACCGTCATTTAAGTACATTTTAATAAATTTAGAAAGATCACCTACTGTAGAAAATAATCCAGCATGACCTGCTACACCTCCTAAAACATAGGACTTTTCATCGTGTACTATGCCTTTTATCATTCTTTCCCTCATATTACAATATTCTGTAGTAGCACAACGGTTTATATACTTTTCATCTGGATTGTAAAAAGTTTCTTTCATATTTAAAGGTTCAAAAACATTTTCTTGCACAAACTTTTCAAGAGAGCCTGTTATTTCTTCTACTATATAACCTAAAACAATATAACCTATATCAGAATATAATACTTCCCTTTCAAATCTATTTACATCTATTTTAGAATTGTAAATTGCATTAACTAGTTCTTCTTTATTCATTTTTTTGCAATCAATATCTGCATCGTGCCCAGATGTATGAGTAAGTAAATGTTTTACTTTAACCCCTCTATTTTGATACCTTGGCAATAAATCTGATACAAAAGTATCCAGTGTAAAATATCCTTTTTCAATTAAAATCATTATGGCAGTTGTAGTTGCTACTACTTTTGTAAGTGAAGCTAAATCATATATTGTATCTTCCTTAACTTTTTCTATATCTGGTGTTATTTGAGCATTACCTAAATAATTATAATAGGATTCTTCTGGAGTTACAATTCCAAAACATGCTCCTGGAAACACCTGATTTTTACACAATTTTTCAAGATATTCTTCTAAATATTTAACTCTTTCTTCTATAAGCATTTTCGTCCCCCCTTGTGTATTAGCTGATTTTTACTGTAAATATAATATTATTACTTGTCTTTCAATATTTTACTATTATACTACCCTGATAAGCATATTTAAATCTATAGATATTATTCCTCTATATTATAATTCATTAAATTCTATTAGTTCAAATTCTTCTTTTAACCAATGGATATAATAATGACTATCTAAATATAAAAGTTTAGGAAATAATTCTCCTCTTGCAATAATGTTAGGTTACCAGTAGATTTAAAATCCATAGATTTAATGCCTTCATAGGAGTAGGGCATATTTATCATTACTGTAGTACTACTTATAATTCCCTCATTTATTGCCTTAATTATCCCTTCATTAGTCCCTTTGGTCAATCTAAAATTATTTGCATTTATAATGAATTTTTTTCTATCACCTGCTAAATTGAGTTAAGTATTCTTTATTTTCTATTAATATATCATCTAGTATTTTTTTGGCTATATTTACTGATGGTATTAGAGGATTAGTAGATAATGCCATTAGAGCCGTTTCATAATCTCCAGTAATTCCTGCTTCTGCTGTTAATAATTCATAGGCTTTAACCTGATTCACTAAACCAGAAATTTCTAAAGGCATATTACCTAGAGTAAGGGGTGTAGCTCCTGTTTTGTCTACAAAGGCATTACATTCTATAACTACATCATTATCTAGATTTAAAATAGCACCATTATTTTTAATGTTTACTGTATGGATTTCCCCTTTATTATTGTGAATAGCAGAAATTAAAGATATGGCTGCTTCTGAATAATAGGCCCCACCTCTTTTTTCTAATTGTGGAGGCTTAATATCAATTTGTTCATCTTCATATAATTCAAATAATTCTTCTTCAATTTTCATTACTTGCTCTCCACGGGTACCCTTACCTTCCTCCACATCTTTTATTTGATTTTTTATCATTTCATCTGTCATATAAAAATATCTCAGATATGGACTTGGTAACATATTTAAATTAATTAAATGATTCTTATCCCAATTAAGGTTTGGAATATTATTCATATTTAGGGCTTCATCATCTAAATTCTTTTCTATTACCTTACTCATTATATCTTTTCCATCTAAATATATATGGTTTGCCCAATTTAGGTGATTAAGCCCTATAAAGTCCATTCTAATCCTTTCAGGCTCCACTCCAAACATCTTAGCTGTTGTGTTTTTCATATTTGTAGGAACATTGCATAATCCCATGGCCTTTACATTTGTGTATCTTAAAACAGTTTCTGCTATAAGACCTGCTGGATTAGTAAAATTTATTAACCAAGCATTAGGAGATAATTCTACAATATCTTTACATATATCCATTATTACAGGTATAGTTCTTAAAGCTTTTGCAAAGCCACCGGCACCTGTAGTTTCTTGTCCTAAAACATTGTATCTTAATGGAATATTTTCATCCCTAGCCCTAGCTTTTAGTCCACCTACTCTAAACTGAGTAATTACATAGTCAGCATCTTTAATAGCTTCCCGTCTATCTAAGGTTAATATTATCTTAGTATCTAATCCAGCTTTTTTTACCATTCTCTTAGCTAAATTACCTACTATGTTTAATTTTTCTTCTCCCTCTTTTATATCTACTAAATATACTTCTTCTACTGGTAATTGACCTTTTCTTTTAATAATCCCATCCATTAATTCAGGTGTATAACTACTACCTCCACCTATTACAGCTATTTTTAAACCTTCCATTTTTTATTCCCCCTTCTGATTTTCTAATTTATCTATTCTTTTGTATAAATCTACCATATTTTCTATTAAGCCTTTTTCAGCCATGGCAGTCATTAGATGGTCTTGGGCATGGACAAATAAAACTGAAATATCAACTTTTTCTCCAGCTGCTTCTTTTTGTATAATTTCAGTTTGAATTCTATGGGCATTACCTAATTCTTCTTCTGCTTCTTTTAAAAATTGTTCTGATTCCTCAAAGTTTCCATTTTGTGCTGCTCTTAATGCATCATAGGCCTTGGCCCTTGCATTTCCACCATGAATTATTATGGAAAACACTATTTCTTCTAAATTGTTCATCTTATTTCCCCCTAACTACGTGTTTATATCTATAAAAGCACCAGTAAAACTGGTGCTTT
>JAAZMA010000239.1 GCA_012799055.1 Tissierellia bacterium | reverse complement strand
TAAAAGGTGGAAAAGGTTCAATTTATTTTTAATATTTTGCAATACAAGTTTAGATTGCAAAAATGTACCAAGTATTGTCTTTAATATTTTTTAGTTTAATTTGCAAAAAGTGTATATATGTGATATGCTACTTGAGTTAGTTAGTAAATGGATTATAGTATAAATAAATATTTTTCATAATTTTATCCTATCATGTATTAAATCTATGGCAAAGAGACATATCCTTGTCTTACTTTATAGAAATCCACCAAAGCTTTAATTATTAAATGAAAAATAAAATTTTATA
Organism: Tissierellia bacterium; assembly: GCA_012799055.1. GTDB lineage: Bacteria > Bacillota > Clostridia > Tissierellales > Tepidimicrobiaceae > JAAZMA01. Next base: position 1,855 of record JAAZMA010000239.1, on the reverse strand, counting down.
TTTAATATAAAGAATAATTTCCTAACATATTTTTATGTTAGTTTTTTGCATTGAAATTAAAATAACTTATTGGGGAGGTGTTAGAATGACAAAAAATTTAATATTTTCACTTGCAGGCTTATTTTTAATAACTGCTTTTACTAATATTTTATCTACCCTTAAAACTATGTTTATATCTAAGAAAATTATGAATCCAGTATATGTTTTAGTATTTGTAGATGCTATAATTTTTGCTACAATAGTTGGTAAGGTAACTAGTGGAGATGGAATACAGTTTACAATTGCCTATGCTTTGGGAAGATCTATGGGAGTTTTCATAGGCAATAAATTAGAAGATAGATTGGCTTTAGGGATTCTAGAAGTTGATATATTTTTAAATCATAAAGATAAAATGATTGAATTAGCAGAAAACCTTAGGGAGGAAGGATATACGGTAAACAATTATTCCGTTAGTGGCAATAACGGGAATAAGAGATACAAAGTAGAAGTGGTAATCAATCGAAAAGAATTTAAGATACTTGAGGACATTGTAGAGGAATGTGGCATAAATACTCCTACCTTAAAGGTAAAAAATCTAAGTAAAGTAGATGGGAAGATTACCACAACTAGTATTTAATAAAACTGAAACTTTATATTTGCCAATAAGAGATAGATATTCTATAAGGGTATCTTTTTTCATATAAAAAAAGTATGGTTAAAAATCACCATACTCTTTTCATCAATTATCTATTTCGCCATAGCTACTTAATTATCCTTCAACATTTCCATAATATAATCATTTCTCTCCATAATTTTAAAAATAGGCACACCTATTAAACTTACTATAATAAATTCAGACAAAGCTATTTGCCCTGCCACTATAAAGAAATTCACAGGTGTATCAGATAATAAATATATTTCCAATCCTATAAAAGCATTAAATACAGCTGGCCAAAGACTGGCTATATATATATTTTTAGTTTTGCTCATGGAATATAATGCTAGGAAACTTAAAAAAGTGCCATATACCACATCAATTATTCCAAAAGGACTTCCAATATTAGCTAAGGCATTACCTAAAGTCAATGGCAAAATATAAAATGGATCTAAATATGCTAATAAGGTGAGTATTTCAGATACTCTAAACTGTAGTGGTCCATAGGCCAATGAAGAAAATGCATAAGTTAATACCACATATAGGGCAATTACAACTCCTGCTTTTGCAAGTTTTTTTGTATTCATAAATATCCCTCCAAGATTTTTTATCCTGGATACCCAAATCAATAGAATAAAAAAACATCCCAAAGGGATGTTAAATAATCCCTTGTTTTTTTCAAAGTGGGTACCAAGGAAACACTTTTTTATAGTTATTATAATATAGCATAAATTGTGGAGAATTACAAGATTAACTTATGGTATAATATTAACAATAGAGGTGATTAATATGGAGGATAAAAATATAAATACTAAGGAAAAAATTTTATCTACTACTATTGAATTATATGGGATGAAGGGAGACATAACAGTAAGGGAAATTTGTGAAAAAGCTGGAGTAAATGTGGCTTCTATAAACTACCATTTTGGTTCCAAGGATAATTTATTAAAGGAAGTGGAAAAACATTATTCTAGATTATTATTCAATATACAAAATGAGATAATAATGGATAAATCAAAAGAGCCTAGGAGAAAACTAATAGATTGGGCAAATGCATTAATGAAATTTGTTTTAGATTATCCAGCATTAATAATGCTAGTGACAAATTTAGTTTTACAAGATGAAAGCTATAATCCAGAGATTATAAATAAGTTTTTAGCAAGTAAAGAATCTAAGGAGAATATCCAAAAAATAATATATTCCATTACTAAAATAGATAAT
>JAAZMA010000087.1 GCA_012799055.1 Tissierellia bacterium | reverse complement strand
ACGGGTATTTATTTTTCTATATCTAGACTTTCCTTATAAACCAAATTTTTTGGAATATCTTTAGTTTCTGCCACTTTTTTTACTGCATCTTTTTTACTAAAACCTTCTTCCATATAGGATATTATTTCTTCTTTTATATTGATTTTTTCTGTGGGAATATCTCCCCCCTCTAATATAATAACAAATTCTCCCCTAGGTTTTTCATTTTCATATTTATTTATAGCTTCTAAAACACTTCCCCTAAAAATCTCTTCATGGATTTTAGTTAGTTCTCTAGCTATGGAAATCTTTCTATCTCCTAAAACCTCCTTAATATCCTCTAGTAAATTTAATATTCTATGGGGTGCTTCATATAGGATTATAGTCCTTTCTTCAGATTTTAATCTTTCTAATTCTTTAATTCTAGCTTTCTTTTTAGGTGGTAAAAATCCTTCAAAAACAAATTTATTAGTGGGTAATCCAGATAGTACAAGTGCAGTAATAGATGCAGTGGCACCAGGTAAGGCTATTATTTCTATGTTTTTTTCTATGGCTAATTTAATTATGTCTTCTCCTGGGTCAGATATGCCAGGCATACCTGCATCTGTAATTAAGGCAATGTTTTCCCCATGTAATAGTTTTTCTATGAGGATTTCCCCTTTAGAGGCTTTATTGTGTTCATGATAAGATACCATAGGTTTTTTAATTTTATAGTGATTTAGTAATTTAATACTATGACGAGTGTCTTCTGCTGCTATTAAATCTACTTCTTTAAGAACTTTTAAAGTCCTTAAGGTAATATCTTCTAAATTCCCAATGGGGGTAGGACATATATATAGTATTCCTTTCATTTTAATTCTCCTTTTTCCTTATAATATGATTATACACTATAATTAAAATTTGCAAAATTAAAAGACCCTATTTTTAGGGTCTTTAGTACTTAGTAAATTATTCTGGATGAATTGCATCCACTGCACATACTTCTGAACAGGATCCGCAATCTATACATAGATCAGGATCTATTACATATTTATCATCTCCTGCAGATATAGCTTCTACAGGACATTCAGCTTCACAAGAACCACACATGATGCATTCATCGCTGATTTTATATGCCAATTGTTTCACCCCCATAGCTTGTCCTATTATATGTCAATATCTTATCAGATTGCCATGAAAAATAAAAGGGTAAAATGTTATTTTTTTAAATATAAACGAATATTTTGTATTTATTCCTCAGAATCCAATTCTACTTCCTCTTCATCTACTTTGTATTGAGGGTCTTTTTCCTTTGTAATTATAATTTCATCTAATTTGTAATTTAACAAATCATCTGTACCGTCTTCTAATTTTACCTTAACTTTTACCATTTGTATTATAGTAAAAACTTCTACTACTGTGCCTTTCCCCTCAGGTGTTATTACTATAGTACCTACATCAGGCATTTTAGCTATTAATTCTTCATAAACTCCATTTTCAAATTTTAAACAGCACATTAGTCTACCACAAAGGCCTGATATTTTAGATGGATTTAGAGAAAGATCTTGGTCTTTGGCCATTTTAATGGAAACTGGTTCAAATTCTCCAAGAAAAGTAGCACAACAACTTACTCTACCACAGGGGCCTAAGCCTCCTATCATTTTAGCTTCATCCCTTACGCCTATTTGTCTTAGTTCTATTCTAGTTCTAAATATGGCTGCTAAATCTTTAACTAATTCTCTAAAATCAACTCTTCTATCTGCAGTAAAATAAAATATTACTTTATTGTTGTCAAAGGTATATTCTACATCTATTAGTTTCATTTCTAAACCGTGTTCAGCTATTTTTTCTTCACATATATAAAAAGCATCTATGGCTTTTTCTTTATTTGATTGATGTTTATTAATATCTTCTTCATCAGCTATTCTAATTACCTTTTTCAATGGTGGTACTATTTCTTCTTCTGTCACTTGTTTTGGCCCAACTACTACAGTGCCAAATTCTACTCCTCTAGCAGTCTCCACTACTACATAGTTTTCTTTTTCTATATTTAGTTCATGGGGGTCAAAATAGTATATTTTGCCTGCTTTCTTAAACCTTACTCCAACTACTGTAATCATAAGTTTTTATACCTCCTGCATACTTAAAAGCATGGTTTCTATAGCTAATTGATAATTTACATTTCTTTGTATATCTTGTTTTACATTTATTATCTTCTTTATTATATCATTAATTTGATTTTCTTTTAAGAATACTTGGCTGGATAATAAGGAAATTTTATCCCTATTTAGTAAAAGTTCTGTATTGCCTAATTCTTTATATATTATTAAATCCCTAAACCAATAAATCATTATATCTAAAATTTCTTCATAATTCTCTTTATTATTTAGGAAAAAATCATAAGAATCAAATGCTTTATATTTATCACCTTTTACTATATTGTGGATTATTTCAAGGGTTTCATCTCTTTTATTAAAAAAATCTTGAGATTGAGACAGTTCAATGGCTTGACCTACAGAACCTTTTGTAAAATGAACTATAAATTTAGCTTCATCTCTAGTTTTATTATATCTTGAAATCAAAAGATTTTCTATCTTTTCACTTTCTACAGGGTAAAATTTAATTCTTTCACATCGAGATAATATGGTAGGAATAATTTTATTGCTATTGGAGGTAATTAAAATAATATTAATATAGGATGGAGGTTCCTCTAAGGTTTTAAGTAGAGTATTTTGCCCCTCCATCCCTATTTTATCACTATCATTAATTATTATTATTCTTCTATTGCTTTCTAAAGGTGCTATATTAATATTTTTAATTACTTTGTCGATTTCCTCTTTTTTAATTAAATCCTTTTCTGGTTCTATTAGTTTTAAATCTGGATGATTAAAATTATCAAATTTTAAGCAAGAATTACAATTATTACAAGGCTCTAATTTTTCTTCTTTACACAATAAAGTTTTAGCAAAGGATAATGCTACCATTTTTTTCCCCATGGATTCTTCCCCTTCAAATAAATAAGAATGAGATACTTTCCCGTTTTCTATAGCATTTTGCAAGTTTTTAATTATATTTTCATGACCTAATATTTGGGTAAAATCCATTATACTTCCTCCAATTATATTCTCTTGTAGTCTTCCATATTTAATACAAATATTGTGGCTCCACCAATATTTAATTCTTCTTTTCCCTTGTTTACTTTTTTAGATTTACAACTTTCTTCTATTATGCTAACTACATTTTTAACTTCCCTATTATCTACTCCAATTAAAAGAGTAGTGTTTCCTGATTTTAAAAATCCACCTGTGGAAGATAATTTAGTAGTTCTATATTTTTTAGCCATTAAATCTTTTATTACTTGATTGGTAAATTCATCTTGAACTATAGCAATAATTAGTTTCAATTTAATACCCCCTAATTATATTTTAATAAATTGTTCTACATCTAAGATAAATAAAGTGGCCCCTCCTACTTTTACCTCTAAGGGATAAGGTATATAAGTGTCTCCAGGCATAGATACTGTTAGTAATGAAGTGGTGATTTCTCTAGTTTTACAATTATCTTCTATTATTTTTATTACCCTATCTATTTTTTCGTCTTCTACTCCAATTAAAAGAGTAGTATTTCCTGATTTCAAAAATCCGCCAGTAGAGGCCAATTTTGTCACTCTAAATTCATTTTCTGTTAAATCGTCAATTAAAGATGGTATATCTTGGTCTTGTACTATGGCAATTATGAGTTTCATAGAATCTCCTCCCTTTTTTTAATAATATTTTCTATATATACAATACTTTGACTAAATACCTCCTCTATAGATTTACTTGCATCTATTATCTGTAAATTATCTGAATAGGTATCTAATAATTCCATATATCCACTATATACCCTTTTATGAAATGAAGAACCTTCTTTTTCTAGTCTATCTCCTTCTTCTTCACTTACTTTTCTTTCTAATGTAAGAATTGGGTCTACATGAAAAAATAATGTTAAATCAGGTCTAAGACCTTTTATGGCAAAATCATTTATCATTCTAACTTCCTCTATTCCTAGCCCTCTGCCTACTCCTTGATAGGCTAAGGAAGATAGAATAAATCTTTCTGAAAGTACAATTTTCCCTGCTTCTAAGGCAGGAAGAATTTTTTCATGTACATGTTGTCCTCGAGAAGCTGCATATAATAGGGCTTCAGTTTCTGCAGCCATGTTTTTATTTTTTTTATCTAATATAATATGACGAATTTCCTCTCCAATAGCAGTGCCACCTGGCTCTCTAGTGGAGATAAAATCTATATTTTGTTCATTGAAATATTGTATTATAAGTTCCATTATAGTAGATTTACCTGAACCATCTGGTCCCTCTAATGCTATAAATATTCCTTTCAATAGTGATTCATTCCTTTCTAAGTAAGGAGGATTCCCTTTATTTTCTAAATGACTTTATTTAATTATAGCTGAAAGTTACACAATTTACAATCTTTATTCAATGTACAATTGTTAGGGTCATTGTCTATTTTAGTATATTACATTAATCTCCCTGCCACATACTTTACATTTTTCATCTTTAATACCAACTATTTCTCCAAGGCCTTGTCTATTTATTAATTGTGATTGACAATTGGGGCAGTAGGTATTATTGTCTGTTCCCCATACATTTCCTATATACACATAGTCTAGGTATTTTTTTGCTATATCTTTAGCTTTTATTAAGGTATTGTAGCTGGTTTGTGGTATTTGCATTTTGTAATGGGGGAAAAATTTAGATATATGGAAGGGAATTTCTCTATTTTTATTTCCAATCCAATTAGTTAGTGCTTCTATTTCTTCTTCACTACTGTTTACTCCATCTATTATTAATGTGGTAATTTCCACATGGGTATGTTTTGCTGCAATTTCTATGGTTTTTAATACTGGATTTAATCTGCCTTTACAGATTTTTTTATAAAAATCCTCATTCATGGATTTTAAATCTATATTCATAGCATCTATATAGGGAAGTATTTCTTTTAAAGGTTCTTCATTAATAAATCCATTGGTAACTAATACATTTTTTAAACCTTTTTCCTTGGCTAATTTAGATATATGGTATATATATTCATAGGAAATAGTAGGCTCATTATAGGTATAGGCTATGCCTATGGAATTTTTAGATTTACCTAATAGCAAAATGTCTTCATCTTCTATTTCCATAGTTAATGTGGTGCCATGGGCTATTTCCCAATTTTGACAAAAATCACAATTTAAATTACAACCAAAACTACCTATGGAAAATATATCCCTTCCAGGATAAAAATGATATAGGGGCTTTTTCTCTATTGGATCATAGGCATAGGAGGTTTGTTTTCCATAGTTTAGACTAATAAGCTTACCTTCTATATTTTTTCTAACTTTACATATTCCCACTTTTCCTTCTTTTATAGTGCAATTGTGGGGGCAAAGATGGCATTTTACTGTATTATCTTTACCTTTTTCATAATACATTGCTTCCATGGTGCTCTCTCCTTAAAAATATCTTTCTACTTGAAATCTTTCTATTTTATAATCTTCGTATTTACTTATTCCAGCTTTACTAAGAGCTATACTTAATTGCTCTTCAGGAGTATTTACTCCTTCTAAATTTGGAAGTAATAATCCCCGTCTAAAGCCTTTAGATACTATTACTCCATATTTTTTTACATCTAATTCTTCTATGGATTTTATTGGCTCTGGTGGATATAGTATGTCTACTGAATATTCTAAAAAAGGTAATTCTTCTTTAGTAATAGGATTAAATCTAGGGTCTTCTGTGCCACTGGCTATGGCATTGTAAATTATTTCTTCTGCTAAATTAGCTTTTGTAGGTCCTATGGTACCAATGCAGCCTCGTAAATTATTGTGGATTTTAATAGTTACAAAGGCTCCATATCTTTCTTTTAATAATTTATCTGATAAATTTTCAGGTGTAGACATTACTTTTCCCTTTTCTATATAGTATTCTAAGCTATTTCTCGCTAGTTTTACATATTCTGATTCTCCTTCTACCACTTTAAAATAAGCATTACCATAGCCTACTCCAAAGGGTCCTTCATAGGATAGTACCTTAGATTTTAGTTTTAAATTGTCTAAAAAACCTGATAATACCATTAAGGAACGAAGACCACATTCTCCAGCTTTTTCACTTAATTCTAAATCGAAATTTACTATGGATTTAAAATCCCCTTTTCCTAATAATTCTACAATTTTTTTGTCAAATTTTTCTCCATAGGGAGAATAACTATAGGGGCCTGTGGAAGATAGTTTATGGGATAGATCTCCACTGGCAATCATAATTGCCTTTTCCTCCGATTCAAGGACTACATTTTGAATTGTTTTGCCAAATTCAAATAATTCTTTAGGAGATAGTAGTCCATAGGTAATGTGAATTAATTTATAATCTTGGTATTCCCGGTTTACAAAGTACAAGGGTACTAAGGTACCATGGTCTAGTTTTAGGTCTATATTGTATTTTCTAGAAATATCTTTATTTATTTCTAATATACTTAGATTTTTTTTACGAGATTCTTCTACTATTTTATTTGCTAGATCCACATTGTTTTCAAAATGGAATTGTAAACTTCTATTGCCAAAATTTCTAAAATCCCCTTCAAGTTTAGCTTCCATAGATATGGATATGGCATCTCTAAAAAGTGGACCATGGGGTGTTATAACAATAATTGTACTAGGTTTAATACTAGCTATGTCCTTTCCTAAGTTCTCACTTCCTTCTAAGGTTTTAATTGCCTTTTTTTCTTCTCCCCTACCTATTTCTGGAATTATAATAGGAGGGTGGGGAAATAAATAACCGCCTAATATTTTACCCATTATTTTTCACTCCTTTTTAATTTCTTTAGGATTTTTTCATTGGGGCTAAATAAAAAGCTATTAATATCTTCTCCATTTTTATATCTACCTATATATATACTATCTTCTGTTCCATCAAAAATGAATTTATAATCAGGATTTGTTTTAGATTTTTTAGATTTGTTTTTGTAAGGTTTAATATCTACTAAGTTTTGTAAATCTATTCTTAAGGTTTCAAATTTTCTCTTTCCTATTACCATATAAAATACTATTTGTTCATTGGCTATAACATATAAATATTTGGAAAAATACTTAATTAAAATATAACTACAGGATATTACTACTAAGAATATGGTTACTATGGTGGTAATATAGGGAAAGTCTTGAGTAAATTTGTCCATAATAAATATAATTAAATCTATTAGTACTACAAATAAAATAATTATAAAAAATGT
>JAAZMA010000276.1 GCA_012799055.1 Tissierellia bacterium | reverse complement strand
TTATTTAATTGTTCTTTAGTAATCTTATTAGAGTACAATAAAAGTTCTCCTAATTTTATATTAGATCTTTTCATTTACCTCACCTGTCTATTTCTTTCGTTCTATTTTTTATAGTTCTAAAGTACTATTCTACATAAATGTCTAAAATCCTTTTAATATTATCATAATAATCAAAAATATTTTTAATCTTTCCATCTAACCATATTGCTTGACTATATAATCCCTGATTTATCAACATTGAAAGACCATTTATTGTGTTATAGCCTCTTTTCTTAGCTAATTTTAAAAACTTTGTCTCATATGGCTTGTAAATAATGTCATATACAATTAAATCTTTAGAAAAACCATTTAATAATATGGGAGTATCCTCTATATTTGGATACATACCTACAGAAGTACAATTAATTATCATGTTAATTTCTTCTTTTAAGACATTGTTTAATGATAAATCCCCATATTCAATATAAATATTTGGAAATTGATTTTTAATTTTTTTAGCCAATTTCTTACTATTATTTATATTTCTATTGTTTATATAAAGTTTTCTTACTCCAACCATAGCCAATGTTGTAGAAATAGCATTTGCTGCGCCACCTGCACCTAATATTAATACATTTTTATTTCTAATATCAATATTTTTATCTTTTAAAGATTTTATAAAACCTAAACCATCAGTATTATATCCTATTAATTTACCATTTTCATTTTTTACAGTATTTACAGCATCTATTAATATTGCCTCTTCAGATATTTCATCTAAATAATTAATAATTGAAATTTTATGTGGAATAGTTATATTAAATCCTTGTATATTCATAGCTTTAAAGCTATATACAATATTTTTCAGTGCATTTTGTTCAATATCAAAAGTTAAATAAATACTATTTATATTATTTATTTTATAAAATTCATTGTGAATAATTGGCGATAAAGATTTTGATATTGGATGACCTATTAAACAATAAAGTTTTGTTTCCCAATTAATTTTCATGATTTCACTCCTTAATTTTATTAATTATTATATCATATTTATTTGTGGAAATTGTTATTAAAATTAATATCAATTATGATAAGGTTTGTTATGATATTAAATTCCTGCTTTATACATTTAAATTAAAAATTAGAGTAAATAAAAAAAATATAAAAACTCAGAATATATATAGGAGGTGAAATTCTTGAAAAAAAATAAAGTTTTATTTTTTATCTTTGCCTTTGCGCTACTTGTATCTGTAATGGGATGTACAACAAGACAAATGAGGTTAAATAGGACTCAAACTAGATTAGGGGTAGAAAGGCCAAATAATATGGCTAGAAGACAAAATTTAGTTAGTCCTAATGTAAGTCCAAATGTAACTGGCAGAGATACAATTGTAAATCCCAATAATAGAACTAATATTGTTGGGAGAGATACAACTCCAGCACCTAATCTTAGGACCGATATAACAGGTAGAAACACTGCAGATATTAATTTAATTAATAGAGCTAATGCCATTGCTCGAAAAGTAACAGATTTAAATGATGTAGATAGGTGTTCTGTTTTAATAACAGGTGATACAGCTTTAGTTGGAGTAGATATTAAAAACAATATTAAGGGTAATTTGACCACAGAATTAAAACGAAGAATCGAAACAAGAGTTAAAAATACTGATAGTAGAATAAATAATGTAGCTGTAACTGCTGACCCAGATTTATATACTAGAATAAGAAACATGGCTTTTGATATAGAAAATGGAAGACCAATTTCTGGATTTGCTAATGAAATAAAGGAAATGTTAAGAAGAATTACACCTATTAAATAAATCCGGGAAATTTCCCGGATTTTTATTTATAATTAATCTTTTAGTTCCCTATGAAGTTTATCTATAGCGCGTTTTTCTATGCGTGAAACATAAGATCTGGAAATACCCAGTAGTTTTGCAATTTCTCTTTGGGTTTTGCAACCACCATCTATTAAACCGTATCTTAATTGAATAATTATTTTTTCCCTATCTCTTAAAACTTTGTTAATAGCATTATTTAGTTTATTAATCTGAATTTTTAAATGTACTTCATCAGAGATATCGTCTACATCTGTTCCCAAAATATCTAACAAAGAGATTTCATTACCCTCTTTATCAATTCCAATAGGTTCTTGAAGAGATACTTCTACTTTAGATTTTTTGTCTGAACGAATGGTCATAAGGATTTCATTTTCTATACAACGTGCAGCATAAGTAGCTAATCTTGTTCCCTTATTTATATCAAATGTAGAAATAGCCTTTATTAATCCTATTGTACCTATGGATATTAAATCATCAATATCTTTTCCAGTATTATTGTATTTTTTTACAATATGTGCAACTAATCTAAGGTTTCTCTCTACTAAAATATTTCTAGCCCTTTCATCACCTTCCATATAAAGTTTTAAATAATATTCCTCTTCTTCCTTAGTAAGTGGATTTGGAAAAGAACTACTACTGGATATATATCCTGTAAATATTAAAAAGGGTTCTAATAAACCCCCTAAAGAAATTATTAGCTGACCTAACATAAGGAGCACCCCCACTATCCCCATACTAAATTATATGTATAGAAGATAGTTGTGGTGCCAGTCCTATCTATTAATCTTATAAATTTCTTTTGAAATTTTTTCAAAAATAGGTGCTGCTGTTTCTGCACCAGATATTCCCTGTTCTGTAAATACTGTAATTACATATTCAGGTTTTTCTTCTGGAAAAAATCCTGAAAACCACCCATGTATAGTCATTTTCCTATTTAAAACAGCTTGAGCCGAGCCTGTTTTTCCACCTCCACCACCAATTTCACTTAAATCAATATTTTGCGCTGTTCCCCTATCTATTACACTAATTAAATAATTTTTAAGTATTTTAGAAACTTCTTCTGATAATATCTTTTGGTCTTCTTCCCTATTATATTTTTTAATTATATTACCATTACTATTTGTAATTCCTTCAATTATACTAATATCTTTTTTTATACCATTATTGGCTATAATCATCATCATATTTGAAATTTGTAAAGGGGTAGTTTCTATCTGTCCTTGGCCAATGGAAATATTCCCAATATTGGGGCCTTGAATTTCTGTTCCTGAAGGGAGATTTCCTGGCACTTCTTCCAATAGACCAATATTTATTTTTTCGCCAAAGCCAAGTTTTTTAGCCATATCTATAATTTTTTTACCTCCCAATTCTCTACCTATTTGAATAAATGCAGAATTACAAGATTTAGAAAAAGCTTCATTTAATTCTAAATAACCGTGCCCATATATATTATTACATTTAATTGTAGTATCGTTTATTTTCTCATATCCTTTGCAATAAAATAATCTATTTTGAAAATCTATATTTTCTTCCAAAGCAGCTAATAATACTACAATTTTAAACAAAGAACCTGGTGGATAGGCAACTTGAATAGCCTTATTGTACAAAGTCATATCATCTCTATTAAAATACTCATCTATATCCTCTGGATTAAAATTAGGTCGACTTGCCATTGCCAATATATCCCCATCTGTATGAGCTACAATAACTGCACCATTTATTTTTTCTTTATCCAATATATCTTCCACTATTCTTTGTATATTATAGTCTATGGTAAGTTGCACTCCATTGGGACTATTAGGTGTTATTTCCTTCCCTACAGCATATTCTCCCCCAAAAATAATATTTCTATTATCATCGGTTTCTAGATACAAGGTGCCATTGTCCCCCATTCCTAATATTTCATCATATATTTTTTCTATTCCTGCCTCTCCTTTATTTTCTGATTTATTAATATATCCAATTACATGGGATAAAATATTATTACTATCATATCTATTAGTTTTATTTGCAAAATAAATATCTTTGTTATTTTCCATATTTAATATATTTGATTTTAAAGGAATAGCCACAATATTTTCTTTATCCTTTAAAAATTCTTCTAATTCCCTATGGTTAAATTCACTATTTTTTAAAATAAATGTTTTTAAATTTTCATCCCTTTCAATTGTATTTTTGTACACAAAACCCATTAGAATTTTATTTCTATTAGTTAATGGAATAAGATTCCTATCATATATAATACCTCTATTGGGAGCTAACTTTATTTCTTTTCCCCTTTGCTTTAAAACTTGAAACTTTAATTCTTCATGTTTATTTATTTGAAACCAATATAATCTTCCTATTAAAGATGAAAATAAAATTAAAAATACTAAGACTAAATTTGTTATTCTATTGTGTATTATATTTTCCTTAAATCTTTTCATAAAAAAACCTCCCTATTATATTGTTTCCAATAAATAGGAAGGCTATTAATTATTTTTCCAATATGGAATTTATTTTTGTAGCTATTATATCTATAGCTACCTTATTATATCCACCTTCAGGAATTATTATATCTGCATATTTTTTACTAGGCTCTACAAATTGAAGATGAGCAGGCCTTACTGTTGTCATATATTGTTCTATTACAGAGTCCAAAGTTCTACCTCTTTCCTTAATATCTCTTTCAATTCTTCGTATAACTCGCACATCTGAATCTGTATCCACAAATATTTTAATATCACATAAGTTTCTGATTTCTTCATCATTTAATATTAAAATTCCTTCTAATATTATAATATCTTTTGGATATACAGTTATGGTTTCCACTTTTCTAGTATGTTTTTCAAAATCATATATGGGTTTTTCTATAGGTTTATTATTTAACAAGTCTTTTAAATGCTGAATTAATAGTACATTATCAAAAGCAAAGGGATGGTCATAATTAGTCTTTGTTCTCTCTTCAAAAGTTAAATGACTTTGATTTTTATAATAAGAATCCTGTTCAATAATAGCTACATTTTTATGGTGAATAGATTTTAATATTTCTCTAGAAACTGTTGACTTCCCAGAACCTGTCCCACCTGTAATTCCTATGAGTATTGGCTTATCCATAATATTATTCCTCCCTTGGCTTTCTAATAATGTCATAGGTTTCCACTTCTTTAGTCATTTTAATTTTTATAATTTGTTGAGGATGAGGAGCTACTTCTATTTCATTTCCATCTTCATCCCACATTTCTTCTATTTTTTGAGAAAAATAATCTTTATTTGGTCCAAATACCTCTATGGTATCTCCCTTAAACATTCTATTTCTTTGTTCTATTGTGGCTAATTTAGTATCTTTATCATAGTCTAAAATTAAGCCTACAAAATCGTAGCCTCTAATATAAGAACTAGTAGTATAAACCTGATCCTCCTCTGTAGGTTTTCTAAAATAAAAACCAGTAGTAAAATCCCTATGACTTACTTTTTTTATCTCATCTAGTAGTTTTTCATTAAATTTATAGTTTTTAGGGTCCCTATAGTATTCATCTATAGCCATTCTATAGGATCTAATTACAGTGGCCACATAATAAGAAGATTTTACTCTACCTTCTATTTTAAAGGATTTTATACCTGCATTTATCAATTTGTCTATATGTTCTAACATACATAAATCCTTTGAATTTAGTATAAAAGTACCTTTTTCATCTTC
>JAAZMA010000348.1 GCA_012799055.1 Tissierellia bacterium | reverse complement strand
GATATTTTGATAAAAATAATAGAAACCATTGTCATAGTTGTGAGAAATATTGCAACAGGGTTTATTGCATTAATAGGTATGGGAGGATGTCTATTGCTTTTCATGTTTGCTGGCCCTTTGGGACTTGCCCTACTATTAAACCCAATTGTAATTTTAGTCATATTGTTTTTTGTCATTTTCCCAATACTAGGAACCAAATTTGTATCTTATTTAAAATATGTAAAATATATAATAACTGAGTATATGTTTGATAGAGCTAATTTTCTTTTATCGGGAACAAGTTATAGATTTAAATCCTTTAATGAATATAAAAATTATTATAAACAAATGGAAGACGAAAGAATAAGAAAAGAACGACAACGTCGCCAAGCTGAACAACAAAGAGAATGGGAAGAACGATTTAGACAATGGTATGAATACCAAAACTCTCAAAAAAGATATGGAGATTATGGTAATTATGAATGGTATGGTCAAAATACTGGCTATGATAATCAAAATACCTATACAAATCCAGCTACTGAGTTTAAAAATAAATATGAAAAAAGTTGTGATATATTAGGTGTTGAGTATAATGCAGATAAATACCAAATAAAATTGGCATATAGAAAAAAAGCAAAAGAGTATCATCCAGATTTAAACAAATCAGCCAATGCTACAGAAATGTTTCAAAAGATAAATAATGCATATGATTTTCTCAGTGATGCTAATATAGATAGATACAATAATATGTACTAGGAAGAAGGTTTTATTTGTGAATTGGTTCAAAAAATTTATGACAGGCAGATATGGGGTAGATCAATTGTCTTGGATATTAATAGGTCTATCTATCCTTATTTCTTTATTGTCTAGACTTATGGACAGTAAAATACTAGCTGTACTTTATATTATTCCCTTGGTGATGGTTTTTTACAGAATGTTTTCTAAAAATATAGCAAAACGCTATCAAGAAAATATGGTATTTTTAAATAAGTGGAATCTTATTAAAAGGAAAATAAATAAAATAATTCAACGAATAAAGGACTTGAAACATTATAAATATTATAAATGCTCCAACTGTAAACAAACCCTTCGTGTACCAAGGAGAAAAGGTAAAATTGCCATTACTTGTCCCAAATGTAAAACTGTAATGATTAAAAAAAGCTAATGCAAAGGGATTAACTCCTTTTGCATTAGCTTTTTATTCTAATTCTAATTTTTCCTTGGAAATTTTGGCGACAGCGGGGACGGTTCTATTTGTCGCAAATCTTAATTTCCACTGAATAAATAATTGTATATCATATTTGCTCCATCTTCTCTTTTTAATTCTGCTTTAGGATTTAAATTACCATTACTACCTTCAACTATTTTTAGTCCATATGCAATGGATACATATCCTTTTAATTTTGGATCTATATCTTTTGTATCTTTAAATATATCTTTATATATTTCAGTTAAATCTGCAATCTTATCGTATTTTAATGCTCTTATTATATATTTTATTCCTTCTTCTTTTGTCACTATTTTTTCTGGAGCTTTTTCATTTTCTTTTATTATTCCTGAGTTAATTAGAGTATTATATAGATTTTCCTCTGAACTATCTATATCCATATAAGGGGTACTGGCTTTTGCCAATAAATATAGAAAATCCCTTTGAGTAATCTTTTCTTTTGGTTTAAATTCTTCTCCTGGTAAAGCTATACCATATTGGGCCAAAATTTTTATCTTATCTTTTGCATAGCTATTATCTATATCATTATAGCTAATAGTGGTTTGTTTCTTATAAGGCTCTCCCCTATAGTTTAATAAGGTGCCAGTATTGGCATCAATATTTGCTGGTTTGTCAGATTTTAAACCATAAACTAATATGGCCTCTTTCTTTTCCTTTATTACTTCTTCATATCTATCAGGATAGATGTATTTTAGCTCCATGCCTATATCCTTAAATAAAATATCATAGGCTTTTTCTACAGGTATTACATTGTCTTTTGATGGGAACTCTATATCATTCCAAGCAATTCTAAATTCTCTTACTTTCCCATTAACACCATCTACCATAATTGAAATCCCTTCATCTTCTACATAGGCATTGTCAATTTTTCTATTAAATTGAAATCTATATATTCTCTGTGGGTCTTGTTCAGGTATTGGTTCTACCCAATAATAACCTTTATCTAATTCAATTAAGTCAAGTTTGTCTGGACTTACTTTTTTAATATATTCCTTTGCAATTTCTAAAGCTTTTTCTTTGGCGTATTTAGGTTTTTCCTCTGGATCAATTGGATCATCTTTATAAAAAGATAATAGTTTTTTAGTTTTAGCATTTATACTTATATTTGTATAAAAATAATTATCTTTTATTTTCTTTACAAAATCCATATTCCAATTGTATTCATTAGGATTTCTCCAGTTTGAATAAAGATTAGCATCCCTTAATTTATATTCTGAATCTAATTCTAGTATATCCCTGGCTATTTTTTCAGCTTCTTCTTTAGATATAAGACCTGATATGCCTTCTACTGCTTCCTGTTCATCTGGACTTAAATTCTCCCTTACACCACTGCCCATGCCTCCCATATCAGTAGATTTTTCATAAATGCCATAATAATCATTTAAAGGAACTACCTCTCCATTTTTAGCATTAATACCTAAATTGGCATTTAAAGGTCCATAGGCTAAATATGTTTTTGTTTTTTTATCAATATAGTTAGTTTTATATAATAAATCTAATCCTATTTTTTCTTCGTACAATCCTTGAGCTTTTTCTAGGGAAATTATATCTTCTTTATCTGGAAATACTAAATCCATATCCCAATAAGTATAGTAGTCTTTTACTTCCCCTGTGGAGTTGTCAATATAAATATTAATATTATTGTTGTAATAAGGAATTCCATTTTCAGTTCTTATGAAATAATAGTTATAACCATCAGAATAAATATTTAAAGGTTCTTGTACATCTATATACTTTATACTATCTGCAAACTTCGGGGATACTTTTTTTATAAAATCTTCAGCTGTTTTTAATCCTTCTTCTTTGCTTATCTTTGGCAATTGAGGCCTTTGTTCATCATATCTTGGTTTCCATTTGCTAAAGCTTGTTACAGTTCCATCTTCAGTTATAGTAACATTTACATTTCCTAACTTCCCCTTACTATCAGACCAATTTAAGTAAAATAAAACTTGCCCTTCCCTGGTACTTACCTCTTGTCTAAATTCATCATATTCACTACCAATATTAAATAACTCTTTGCTCCTAACAATGGCTTTTTTTAATTGTTTGTCATAGTTTTGTGCAAAGGAATTAAGCGGAATAATTGTGAGAAACATAGTTAAAGCTAATAAAAAAGCTATTTTCCTTTTCACCTAAAACCCCTCCTTTAGATTTTTATGTACTTTATATATTATTATATCTTAATTAGGTAAAATAGAGGTTACAGAGAGATTACAATAGTAAATATTGGGACCTGGTGCAGTAACTTTCTAAAATAGTCATTATATAGTATAATATTGTAAAGAATATTAATATAAAAATATAATTTAGGGGAGTTATTTTCATGGAAAATATAATTGAATTTATTCAAGCCAGTATAGAAAAATATATGTTTAAAGGTGCAGTAATGGGTATAAGTGGAGGGATTGATTCTGCTGTAGTTGGAAAACTTTTGGTAGATTCTATTGGTAGGGATAAGGTACATGGCATTATTATGCCTGAAAGAGATACCCATTCAGATACAATAGATGATGGAAAATTAGTATGTGATTATCTAGGCATTGAATACGAGATAATAGATATAACGGGAATACTAAGGAAATTGGGAGTATATTCTTTAAAACCTCCTGCATTCCCTTTTCCAAAGTTCATGCAGGAAATATACTCTAAAAATATTTGGCGAAGAGAAGACAATCCTTTTATCCAAGACTTAACTACTCAAGGAGATGAAAAATTTTTAGAAGCTCTAGCTTATTATAGAACTAAACCTAGAATAAGGTCTATTGTACTATATTTTGAAGCTGAAAAAAGAAATTATGCTGTAGCTGGTTGTACCAATAAAACTGAGTATGCTACAGGCTTTTACACTAAATGGGGAGATGAAATGTGTGATATTGAACCAAT
>JAAZMA010000318.1 GCA_012799055.1 Tissierellia bacterium | reverse complement strand
TTTAGGTACATTGTAAGTTCAAACAAATCATGATAAAATGACTATATAGTTTATAAATTTTTTCTAGGAGGCTCAATATGAATAGATTAAGAATAGCTCTTTAAATTTAAAATAAAATTTAAGGAGGCAATTATGAATAATATAGAAATAAAAAATGGTATAATTCCAAATAAGGATTTAGTATATGAATTATACTCAAATGTAGGATGGACTGCCTATACTAATGATATGGATAATTTAATGGAGGCCATTGAAAATTCCCTAAGAGTAATTACAGCATGGGATCAAGATAAATTAGTAGCCTTACTTAGGATTGTAGGGGATGGTTACAGTATAATCTATATACAAGACATACTAATATTAGAAGATTATCAGGGGATGGGATTAGGAAGCAAGCTAATTCAATTAATACTAGCTGATTATTCAGATGTAAGACAAATAATTCTAGCCACTGATAATACTGATAAAACCAGAAGTTTTTATGAATCTAATGGATTTAGGCAAGCTAAGGATTATAATTGTGTATCTTATATGAAAATTAATATGTAAATATATAAACTTGGTACTAAACTTAATATAAGTTTGTGATGTGAGTGTCCAATAGGAGGAACATACTAACTTATCACATATTAGTGCCAGGTTTTTTTATTGGCAAAGTCCCTATAGTATTATATAATAAAAATGAAATATACATGAATAATTATATTTATTTTGCACAATATTCAAAGTAGGTGATTGAGATGATATTGATTAAAGATAATGATAATAAATTATTCACAGTAAAAACCTCTATGGAAAAAGAGGATTATAGAAAATTCCTGTATACAGCTACTTTTTTAAGAAGTAAAATAATAATTCCATTTATACTTATAATAGCTGCTTTAGCAGCTGCATTTCTTGCATATGGAGAAAATCAATTTAGTAAAACAAAATTTGTTATTATGTGGATTGTATTGGCTGGGATGGCTTTTCTTACAATAATATTTAAAGTTGAAAGGAAAAATAATCAAAGAATAAAAACAGATAAAACAGGAGTATTTAATTCAGAAGAAACCTTAGATTTTTACAAAGATTTTTTAATTATTAAAAGTTCAGTATTTGAAGGAGAATCTAAGATTAATTATAGCCAATTATATCAAGTATTAGAGTCGAAGGATTATTTTATAAATTATTTTAATGTGAACCAAGCTTCTTTAATCAGAAAAAAAGATATAGATGCAGAAACTATTGAGAAATTAAGAATATTATATCAAGAGAAAATGGGTGAAAAATATAGAAAGATTTAATGTGGGAAATAGGTGAGTAAATGTGTATACTTTAGAGGAACTTGAAGCAATTGTAAAAAGATGTAGTAGATGCCCCTTATCCAAGACTAGGACCAATGTAGTATTTGGGGAGGGAAAAGAAGAAAGTATTATTATGTTTGTGGGAGAAGGTCCAGGATACCATGAGGATAAAATAGGAAGACCTTTTGTTGGAAGAGCTGGAGAATTATTTGATAAGATGCTAAAAGCTATTGATTTGACAAGGGAAGATGTATATATAGCAAATATAGTGAAATGCAGACCTCCTAATAATAGAAATCCTTTAGAAAATGAAAGTAAAACCTGTATAGAATTTTTAAGATGGCAAGTGAAAATAGTAAATCCAGATATAATAATATGTTTAGGTGCTGTGGCAGCTAGAAATATTATTGACAAAGATTTTAGGATTACTAAAAATAGAGGTATTTGGTATGAGAGAGGTAAATTTAACATAATGGCTACATATCATCCAGCAGCACTTCTAAGAGATATTAATAAGAAAAAAGATGCTTGGGAAGATTTTAAGTCTATTAAGGACATGTATAATAGAGTGAATGTGGAGTTGCCATAATAAATTCTCCTTTCTGGTTTAATCTTATTTTGATTTTTCCAGAAAGGAGAATTTCATTTCATAAAAGCACAAATTATTCTATATTACTAAACTTAATATGATTGATAGTTTATTTTCTATCTAAATTTATATCTTCTACTTCAAATATTCTTAAGGAACTATCAATATTTTTTTCTAAAGCAAGTTTGCCATATTTGTCCACTTCAGCTTTGTCTTTTGGTCCATGATGAAGACTTGCTGGACCTGATATACAGCCACCTTTACATGCCATTCCTTCAATAAAGTTTCCATTAATCCTGCCAAATTTTGTAAGTTTTAAAGCTTTATCACATTCTTTTAGTCCATCGCAATGAACTGGTTTAAAATCTATATCCATATTATTCATATTAATAACATGGCTAACTGCTTCTGTAACTCCACCACTTCTAGCGAATATTCTTCCATAATAAGATGCGTTATTTAACTCAGTATCATTACAATTTTCCAAATCAATTTCAGCTGCATCTAATAGAGCTGCTAATTCTTCAAAGGTTAGAACATAGTCTATATCATCTTTTAATTCTTCTTCCATTGCTTCTGCTTTTTTTGCTATACATGGGCCTACAAATACTATTCTTGCAAGTGGGTCAATATGTTTTATTAGTCTTGCAGTTGCAATCATTGGTGAAACTGTATTAGATATTTTATCTGTAAGTTCTGGGTAGTATTTTTTTATATAACTAACAAAAGCAGGACAACAGGATGTAGTAACAACCTTCTTTTCTTCAACTGTTTCTGCATATTCCATTGCTTCATGTAAAGATACCATATCTGCACCTAAAGCTACTTCAACTACATCATGAAAACCTAATTTTTTTATACCAGAGACTACTTGTTCAATTTTGGCATAGGTAAATTGGCTGGAAATAGCAGGGGCTATTGCTGCATAAACATGGATATCTTCATTGTTTTCTGATTCTTTTAAAAGATTTATCACGTCTACAATAAAGGATTTATCCATTATAGCTCCAAAAGGACATTGTATTACACAAGCACCACATTGGATACATTTATCCTCATCTATTGAAGCTTTTTTGTTTTCATCCATTGATATTGCTCCTGGAACACAGGCTTTGCTACAAGGTCTCATAACATCTGCTATAGCATTGTAAGGACATGCTTCTTTACATTTACCACATTCAATGCATTTGTCCTGATCTATATAAGCTCTTCCTGCCACATGATATATGGCTCCCCTTGGGCAGGCCTCACTACATCTATGAGCTAAGCAACCTCTACAAGCTTCAGTTACAAAGAATCTATCTATGGGACATTCGTCGCAGGCCACATCTATAACTTCGATAATATTTTTATTATTTTTATTGCCACCCATGGCTAGTTTAACTCTTTCTTTGGTTATTTCTCTTTCTTTGTATATGCAGCATCTAGTTCTTGGTTCTGGACCAGGGTCTATAATATATTGAATATCATCCTTTTTTTCCTCCAAAGTTCCTTCTAGTGCAAGTTTTGCTACCCCTTTTAATACTTCATATTTAATTAGTTGAACATCATTTTCAAATTTTCTTACTTTTTTCATTTCTGCCTCCTTTTATTATAAATGTGTTATATTAATTTTTATACCTAATTTTTTTAAAATTTTAACTAATTCTTCAACTATCTTAAGCTTAATACTTAGATTTATTGGAAAATCTGGGTTTTGATGTGCAGGATTCACAGCACTTCCTACCCATAGATTTAAATGAGTGCAGTCTTCAATAAATAATTTTGCTAATTTTGATGCACCATCTTCTTTGTCAAGAGAAAGGATTAGATTTTCTTTATATTGAGATTCTAAATATTTTTCTAATATCTTAATGGTTTTATTTAATGTTAGAACACCTTCTGTGACTAAATCAATTCCTTCAATACTTGCAGTTGGGGGTACTTCTGGGTCAATAAATTCCATACTTGTTATGATTTCCTTATTAAGTTCCCTTGCTACTATTTTAGCTGCTGTACCTCCACAAACAATTTTTTTCCCCTCTGATTTCATAAAGGATTCTACAGTTATTTTGTCTTTTGATGGATTTTCTGGTGGACCAGTAAATAAATTTATAATTTCTGGTTCTCTTATTTTTACAGCAACAGCCGTAGTATCATCTCCTGGCTTACCCATGTATAAAATTTGGCAGGTGTCTATAAGATCTTCAGTGATTTTTCTAGCACTTTTTTCAATTAAGGAAATTTTTCTAAAGTATTTTTCAATATTATTCCATCGCCAACCAAGGTCTAGGATTCCTCCTACACCTGCGTGGACAACCCCATCACTAACTATTACAATTAAGTCTCCATTTTGAATATTGAAATTAGCTTCTTTCACTATAGTATTATCTATATTGGTTTCCCTTTTTTCTATATTGATTAACTCTCCATTTCGTATAAAAAGTAGGGGAGGATTACCGTATTCCGCAGTATAAACCCTTCCATCCTCATATATTTCTAAAATAGTAAAAGTAGAATATGCTAATTTCCTAACCTTACAAACAGGTAGAGTGTGAATTATAGTATTTACAGTTTCTATAATACTTGCTCCATTTTCCAACATAGTAGCAGCAATCTTTGATGTAAGAGTAGCCAAAATATTTGCCTTTACACCACTGCCTAATCCATCAGCCATGACTATTATATGTCTATCATCTTTTCTTATAATTTCTACTTTATCCCCACATAGTTCTTCGCCATTTTTATTGAGGCTATTGTAAGCTATATCAACAAAATGACTCATTGAAAATCACCATCTTCAAGAACTAGTTGTTTTAGCTTAGTTAAAACAACTTTGGTTTCTGCAGTAGTTTCACCTAATAAGCCTGCAATTTCTTGAGCCACTCTCATCTGTTTGTCAATAACATTTTGAGCAGCTTCAAGGGTATTTTCTTTTATTTTTATAAGTTCTTTTCTACTTTTTTCTTCAGCAGTAATATCAGTCATTATAGCTAAAATGGCATCTTCATTTTCTATGTGGATAATATTTTGCAATAATGAAATCTCATATTCTGGATAATGTACATTGTGGAAAACCACGTCTGTTTTTGTTTTTTTAACTTCTTTAAATATATCATCTTGAATAATT
>JAAZMA010000331.1 GCA_012799055.1 Tissierellia bacterium | reverse complement strand
TTAGATATTGATAGGTCTAATATAAGCAGATATTTAAATATTCTATATAGAGAAGGTAAATTAGAAAAAATAGAGGGAAGACCTGTGTTGTATAAGAGTAGTCAAAAATTTATTCCCAATAGGGAGTATAAAAATAGTCTAGAAAAAATGGTAGGAGCAAATCAAAGTTTATCTATACCTATTGAAAAGGCCAAGGCTGCCATATTGTATCCATCTGGTGGACTTCATACTTTAATACTAGGAGAAACAGGTGTTGGAAAATCCATGTTTGCTGAGTTAATGTATTATTTTGCTATGGAGAGCAATGTAATAGAAAAAGATGCCCCCTTTATAAGATTTAATTGTGCAGATTATGCCCATAATCAAAACCTTTTAACAGCTCAAATATTTGGAGTAAAAAAATGTTATTTACATATATAGACAATGGATTTTTTAGACCTTTAGGAGAAACAGAAAATTTAGAATTTGTAGATGTGAGAATTATTGCTGCCACTACAGAAAATCCAAAATCCAATTTACTTAGGACCTTTACTCGTAGAATTCCCATGATTATTACATTGCCCCCAATTAGAGACAGGAGCTTATCGGAAAGATATGCCTTTATAGAAACCTTCATAAAAGAAGAATCCCATCGCATAGGCAGAAGTATTTACATAAATAAAAATGCCATTATATCCTATTTATTATATGATTGTCCAAATAATATAGGCCAGCTTAAATCAGATATTCAGTTAGCTTGTGCCAAAGCTTTTTTAAACTATAGATCTGAAAACACTAATTATATTTTAATCACCCAAGGAGATTTACCGAGTCATGTGAGAAAAGGAATTATGAAAATTAATCAATATAGAAATGAAGTGGAACAATTATTAAATTTTAATTATGATGTATTGAAATTCAGCCAATATAAGTAACCACCACTATTGATGGAAGATGATAAATATACTACTAAAGATTTTTATAGTAGTATTGAGGAAAAATTAGAGTCTTTAAAAAATATGGGAATGAATGAAGAAGATATTAATGAAATTATAAATATAGATATAGAAGCTCATTTTGAAGAATACATAGGAAGTATTTCTAGCCATTTTCATAGGGGTGAAATATCCAATATAGTAGATGGTGAAATATTAGAATTAGTAGAAGAAATACTTATACTAGGTGAAAAACAATTAAATAAAACTTTTAATGAAAACATTTATTTTGCTCTATCATTTCATTTAGATAGAAGCATAGAGAGAATAAAAATGGGAGAAAAAATCTACAATCCAAAACTAAATTCCATTAGGATAAATTATGAGGAAGAATTTTTATTTGCCATGAAAGTGGCTAAAATTATAGATAATAGATTTGGGATTGAAACTCCTGTAGATGAAATAGGTTATTTAGCCATGTTTTTTGCAACAGATTCTTATAAAAATGATAAAATAGAAAAACCTAAAGTAGGAGTTATGGTAATTATGCATGGTAGAGCTACAGCCAGTTCCATGGTAGAAGTAGCCAATGACTTAATAGGTACAGACCATGCCATAGCTTTGGATATGCCATTAAATATGAAAGTGGAAACTATGTATGCCATAGCTAAAAGAAAAGTAGAAGAAATAGATAGGGGAGAGGGAGTAATTCTTTTAGTAGATATGGGTTCTTTAACTACATTTGGGGATATGATAGAAGAAGAAACTGGCATAAAGATAAGAACAATTGAAATGGTTAGTACTCCAATGGTATTGGAAGTTTTAAGAAAGGCTATAGTGGGCTATAGTATAGATGAAATTTTGGAATCTTTTAAAGACAAACATAAATATAAGAGTAATATACTAGAAGATAAAGTCAATACAAAAGATATTATAATTTCAGCATGTTTTACGGGAGATGGGGCTTCTAGAAAAATTCAAGATATTCTTAAGACAAAAACAATAGATAAAAATGTAGAGATATTTACTATTAATATAATAGATGAGAATAATTTAGAAAATAGATTAGATAAATTAAAAGATAAATACAATATTTTAGCCATAATTTCCACTGTACCTTTAGAAATATTTTGGGCACCAGTATTTTTAGCTATGGACATATTGTCAGATTCAGGAATAGATAAATTAGATATTATTTTAGAGGAAAACCATATGTATTCACGGGTTTCGGAGTCTTTAACAGAACATTTATTAAATGTAAATGGAGAAGAAATTGTAAAAGAAATTAGATATATACTATATGAAATAGAATATAAGCTGAACTTAAAAGTTAGTATAGATGTAAAAATGGGAATAGTACTTCATATATGTTTTTTAATAGATAATTTAATAGAAGGAAAAGTTCCAAGAAAATTTGATAATTTAGAAGAATACAAAAAAGTTTATAAAAAGGATATGGAGATTTTAAAAGAAATTTTCCAAACTATAGAATTGAAATATAATATTTTCATAGGTGAAAATGAAATAGCCTATATATTAAAGATGTTTTTATCTAATAAAAATAGTGTGTAATACAATGTGAGGTATTACACACTATTTTATTTGTCTTGCACAGTATATTTTATTGAGGATTATCCATTTAAGTCTTCAATTTTCAATAATTAAGGGAATTTGTATATTTATAAAATATAAGAAAAACTTGGCAAGATAATTGCAATAATATTATATTACAGTTTTAAAACAGGAGGTGAAATAAAAGGGATATTTAATAACAGCTAAAGGGGACTGATATTTATGGTAAATATTATGCTGGTTTGTTCAGCGGGAATGTCAACTAGTTTATTGGTAAGCAAGATGAATAAAGTGGCAAAGGAAAGAGAATTAGATGTAAATGTAATTGCCGTAGCAGAGGCAGATGTAAAAAACAATATGGATAAAGTGGACATTGTTTTATTAGGGCCACAGGTGAGATATTTATTACCAAAGATGAAAGAATTAATGGAGCCAAAGAATGTACCAGTTGATGTAGTCAACACCATAGATTATGGAACTATGAACGGGGAAAAGGTTTTAGAGCATGCTTTAAGTTTAGTTAAATAGGAATAATAGATTTTATTTAAGTAGAGGGGGATTAGCGTGGATAAATTTATGGATTTTATGGAGAGGAAGTTTGTACCAGTAGCAGCTAAAATTGGTGGG